>NZ_JBHIOE010000005.1:0-61428 GCF_042195335.1 Bartonella sp. CL25QHWL
AGGAAACGATTTACAAATCCGGAGAGAGGCATATCTATAGCGCCCCGAATGATGAGCCAACCATAGATGATGAAAGCAATTGTGATACCGATTGAAACAAAGGGTGTAATTGTAGCTATTGTTTTTGAGGAAATATCCGTGACATATGTTTTTGTTATCTGATCAATTTTATTGAAAAGTTGCGTGAACACTGTAAAGTCCATGGAATTCCTCTTTAACGAATTTTCAACTTTTTATATGATTTTTAAGCATTTTTCGTTGATTTTTTTAGGATGGAATTAAATTTCGTAGACCTTTTCAGTTTATGAGAGATAACTGAATATTATGCATTAACTTTTGCTTTTTACGAGCATACAAGAAAAATAATACAACGAAATATTGTTACAAAAAGCTTTATCTAATAAATCTTATGGTAGGCATTTTCGTGTTTTTACTATTTAAAATTTTTATGTTATGTTTGTCCTTCTGCTGTTTGATAAGTGCATGTTCAGCGTTGCGTAAATGTGCGACCATTTGTAGTTTTGCTGTTTCATTTTGTAGCTTAGCGAGCATTCCAATTATATATGCTTGTAACTCAGCAATACTTTTTAGATCTTTTGTTGTCTTGATTTCATTTAATAGTTCTTCAATTTGCTGAAAACGATAGTTTGCTTCTTCAAAAGTCTTTAAACTTACGGCTTTATCAGTGATGGCTGCATATTGAATACGATCGTTGATAAAACTGCTAGATTCATGGATAGAAATAGGAATTTCTTCTTCTTTTAAAATCTTTTTAAGTGATGTAGATAGCGCTGAAGATTCATTTCTATTGTAGAGCGTTTCTGGATTTTTGAGAAAAAAACTGCTGTGATCTGTTTGTGCACTTTTAAGTTTTTTAGTGTCGAACTTTTGGTTTCCCGTTATAGATTCGTGTATCTTTTTTGTTTCCTCAAGTTGTTTTTTTAGCATATCGAGAAGTTGGGCATCAGGTGGCGCTTTCTTTTGTTGTGGAGGTGTTTTCTTTGATGTTTTTGAACTCCCAAAAAAATTGGGCCACGTCGTTGGAATTGATGCAGACAAATCCGCTGCTCCAGCGCCAAAAACCCAGGCCATTGCTGGGTTTGAAATCCCTAAAGTTATTACAACTACTATTGAAATGACCTTTTTTTTCATGTTTCCCTCCTGTCATTTTTTGCGTGCTGTAAGAAAATTGGCAACCATATTGCTGGATCATCACCGACTTCCGCGATAATGCTTTCGGCTAATTCTGCGTTATCAGGTGTACCTGATAACACCAAGAGCTCGTCACTAAAGTCGTGTTCGATGGTTCTTCCATCGCGTGTCAGATGGAATTTACCAAGATTCAGTTCTGCAAGCGCAGATTGATCACCCTGCTTAATGAGGAATTGGCGACTAAACTCACCAAGTCCTTTAACGAGTTCAAATTCGGTATCTGTTAGTTTAAAGCCTTTTGTATAATCTTCATAGTTTGCTTTGGGGTTGGCTAGAAAAATGTAAGTTGCACACTGTTGAATGAGTGTTTTGGCAATATTACTTTCCAAGGCATCGCTAGGCTCTTGTGTTGCATAAACAAAAATACCATTTTGTTTACGGATAGTCTTTTGTTTATTTTTTGCTAAATCTTCAAAGTACGGATCTTGCAAAGGCTTCCAAAACTCATCAAAGATATACATAAATCGCTGTCCGCTAATCATGCCTTCTGTGCGGTAAAGCAAATACATCATCACTGGAGTGCGAGTTTCAAAATTATCTAAAAATTCCGTGATATCAAAGCCGTAAATTTGATGTGTTGAGAGATCAAGAGCATCATGGGGATTATCAAATAACCATCCATAATCACCACCTTCACACCATTTTAGTAAGCGAGCATGAACAGAAGGATGAGCATTATAATCACTTAAACGCGGATTTGGTAAAAATTGTACCAGAAAGGACAAACGACGGAGTGATTGGTCAATGTTACTGCTCATAACAGACATAACCGCTTTGTTAATTTCTTCCTCGTCGTGATGCGTGACCTCACCACCAGCTTCTGCCAATTTTTTAACAAATTGTTTCAGAAAAATAAGATTTTCTTGTGTGGGGGGGAGTTGGAAAGGATTGAAACCACTTCTCCTGCCTGGCTTGAATGTTAAATATTTTCCACCCATCGCCCGAATGGCAATTTCCATGCCACGATCTTTATCAAAAACAACAGTTGTCGGCTTAAATTTTTGTGCTTGTGCTAACAAAAAGCCGAGTAACACGGTTTTACCGGAACCAGATTGTCCGATAAGTGCGGTATTACCAAGTAAACGTTTATCTGTCGAGTCCTCTTCAAGTTTGGAGGCATGAAAATTGAAATAAAGCGGTGTTTTACTGGTTGTTTTAAGAATTGTGACAGCTGGTCCCCATGGGTTGCCAGTGGGTTTTCCTGACATAAAATTATGAAAAGATGAAAATGATAAAAAGTTCAATGATGTAATCGGAGCAGGACGTGGTCTCCATTTCCAATTGCCAGGAAGTTGCGCCCAATAGCCAGCTTCTATCGCTAAGTCTACAGGTTTGGGCAGTACCGCAACGTCTAGTAATGCTGCACTCGCTTTGGCCATATGGTCGCGTACTTGTTGAATTGTATCACCATAGATAGTCAATGTGCAGTGATGTTCTCCCATGACAAAATGCCCACTGATAAGCTGGTTTAGTGCTTCGTCAATTTGTTCAATTTGGCTCGTTGCTACATCTCGTGCATCAATAAGATTACGCTGATGCCGTTGTAAATAGTCTTTAGCAGCATGTCGAGAGAGTACTGAAAAGCTCTGCGTCAATACGAACTCGAAGTCACTTTCCAACAAAACATTTAATTGTCCTGGTTTGGTTGTTGCATCATATTCTTTAATTTCCAGCATTCCAAATCGACGCATTCCACTGGTTGTTCGCAGTTCACCAAGAGCACCCCATTTTGAGAAAAAAGGTCGATTGATAGACATATAGTCGGAAAAACGATCATGGCAAATTGGCATAGGGCGATATTCACCATTGACAAGCATTCCAAGGAATTCAAGTGCAGAAGAATAAACATGCCCATTTTTTTCATAAGCACCAAGAAGTTCTGCACCGTAACGGTTTAAAGATTGGCCTAAAGTACGGTTGATGTCATTGAGTTCTTTGATACATGTGTCTTGTCGCATCTTTTTTTGATCAAGCGTTTCACGTTCATGTTTAGAAAAGAACGACATAATTTTATCCGCTATCGGTTGAAAAATAACAGTCAGATATAAATCATTGACCATCAAATTATAACCAGTAAAGCTTTGTCGATATTTTTCATCAAGTTGATAGCAAAACATTTGATCAAATGTTGAATCGGGATATTCATAAACACGACGGCGCACAATATGCGTCCAAAATGATAAATTGGCTGATGCAAGACCCCGTAGAGTATTGTTAAGCTCTTTTATCCATTGAAAAATATCTTCTTCTGAAGCGCTTTGATGCGAACGCCCATCAATTTTCCAAATTGACAAATATTCCGCATTTTTAGTAGAAATAATCGTATCTGTAATATGATGTGAATAAGGCAGAAACAGGCTTACAGGTGTCTCTGATGCAAGGCGTTTGCTGCTTTCAACAGCTGTCATGTTTATCTCCTTTTACTATAATCAGAGGGACTATAACTTGATGCGCCCCAAAAACCTTTGTTACGATTGCGAAACTTAGTATCGATCCATAACCACCAAATACGAAACGCTTTATCATCGTTTTTAGTAATTTGCACCATAATGAACCATAATGGAGGTGCTATAATCCATAAAAAGATACTTACTGTCATGGCAATAACAGCGACCCCCATAACCATAACGATAAATGGCATCATGGGGACACCCCATATCGTTGGAACACGTGTTGCTCCCTTGAATAGGGGGAATTCTTTTTTTTCTTGCGATTTCATGGAATGTCCTCGTCACTGGAGGTGAAATAATATGTGGCTAATATAAAAAGCTGCACCAGCAATAATGACACTGAATGCCCATCGCATAAATGTAGCTCTTGCGATGATGCGAAATATATAAATAAGCAAAAGTAATAAAAGAATGATAGCAGCAACGATAGGAATAATTATACTTAATCCATATTGCATCCCTATGAAAACATCTAAACTCTTTGTTTCCGTCTGAGCATATGCAGATTGAGTTATTAATAACATAATCGAAGTGATAAAAATAGCACTAATCTTACATATTTTTGATTGAAGCGTATTTAATTGTTTCATATCTTTTATCCCCTTTTAATTAAAGTTGCTATAAATAATATTCCTTTTTTCGTAGTATGAGCGACATTATTACTGGTGCAAATCTATAATCGACGAACATTAAAAACATTACGTATTATACTAATTTATGCTTGACCTGTAAATAGCATTTTAGCAAGTTGGCTTGCTGAGCCAGCGATGACAACACCGATTGCCCACCGTATAAATGTATCTCTTTCAATGTAGCGTCCCGCATAACCAATTGCTAAGCACAAAAGTATAAGAGCAGCAGCAACAGGAATAATATTACCAATAAGATCGTTTTTCAGAGCTTCTAAAGCGTTTTTAGCATTATCTATTGCTGCATATGCAGGATACGTTATAAAAAACGCAGTTATAGTCGCAGAAATCGCAATGACTCTGTTGTTATTTTTTGATTGAAGGTTGATTAGTTTTTGCATATTTTACTCTTATTATTAGATGAGTTTTTACATTAAAAACGTTTTGTATTATAATTACTTATGGATTACCTGTAAATAGCATTGTAGCAAGTTGGCTTGCTGAGCCAGCGATGACAACGCCGACGGCCCATCGTATAAATGTATCCCTTTCAATGTAGCGCCCTGCGTAACCAATTGCTAAGCACAAGAGGATAACGGCAGCAGCAATAGGGATAATATTGCTAGTAAGATCGTTTTTCAGAGCATTTAAAGCGTTTTTAGCATTATCTATTGCTGCATATGCGGGATGCGTTATAAAAAATGCAACTATAGTCGCAGAAATCGCAATGACTCTGTTGTTATTTTTTGATTGAAGGTTGATTAGTTTTTGCATATTTCACTCTTATTAAATTCTTATAAATGCTTTATATTTACTATTATAAACGGAATAACATTTTGATATGTTAATAATTATTAGATGAATTTTTATTTTAAAAACATTTTGTATTATATTTATTTACCTGTAAATAGCATTGTAGCAAGTTGGCTTGCTGAGCCAGCGATGACAACACCGATTGCCCACCGTATAAATGTATCTCTTTCAATGTAGCGTCCCGCATAACCAATTGCTAAGCACAAAAGTATAAGAGCAGCAGCAACAGGAATAATATTATCAATAAGATCTGTTTTCAGAGCATTTAAAGCGTTTTTAGCATTATCTATTGCTGCATATGCAGGATGTGTTATAAAAAATGCAGCTATAGCTGCAGAAAGTGTAGCGATTTTCTTATTATTTTTTGATTGGAGATTAATTAGTTTTTGCATATTTTACTCTCATTAAGTTCTTATGAATGCTTTGTATTTACTATTATAAATGGAATAGCATTTTGCCATGTTAATAATTACTGGATGAACTTTTACCTTTAAAACACTTTGTGTTATATTTATTCATTGTTTAAATAACATTGTAGCAAGTTGGGTTGCTGAGCCAGCGATAACAACACCGATTGCCCACCGTACAAATGTGTCTTTTCCGATATAGCGTCCTGCATAACCAATTGCTAAGCATAATAGTATAACAGCAGCAGCAATAGGAATAATATTGGTAGTAAGATCTGTTTTGAGATTTTCTAAAGCTGTTTTAGCATTATTTAACGCTGCACATGCAGGATTTGTTACAAAAAATGCGGTCATAGCTGCAGAAAGTATGGTGATTTTCTTATTATTTTTTGATTGGAGATTAATTGGTTTTCGCATATTTTACCCTTATTAAATTCTTATGAATACTTTGTATTTACTATTATAAATGGAATAGCATTTTGCCATGTTAATAATTACTGAATGAACTTTTATGTTAAAAACATTTTGTATTATACTTATTCATGGTTTACCTGTAAATAGCATTGTAGCAAGTTGGGTTGCTGAACCAGCGATAACAACACCAATTGCCCAGCGTACAAATGTATCCTTTCCGATGTAGCGCCCTGCATAACCAATTGCTAAGCACAAGAGGATAACGGCAGCAGCAATAGGGATAATGTTTTTAATAAGGTCGTCCCGTAAAGACTCTAAAGCAGTTTTTGCATTTGTTAATGTTACTTGAGCATACACAGGATTGGCCATAAAAAACACAGTTAAAGCTGCAGAGGTTTTAGTAGCTTTATTCCGAATTATTGTTTGAAGAATTTTCGATTGTTTCATATTGTTTATCTCAATTTAGTTTCTCTTTCGAATAAAAAGAAATTTTATACTGCATGACTTTAATAGTCATTCTCATTACACTTTTATGAATAACATATTTGCAAGTTCAGCTGCTGAACCAGCGATAACAACACCAATTGCCCACCGTACGAATGTATCTTTTCCGATGTAGCGTCCTGCATAACCAATTGCTAAGCATAAAAGTATAACGGCAGCAGCAAGAGGGATAATCACTTTCAAGTCTGTTTGGAGTGTCTCTAAAGCAGTTTTTGCATTTGTTAATTTTGCTTGAACACACACAGGATTGCTCATAAAAAATACAGTTAAAGCTGCAGAGATTTTAGTAGTTTTATTTCTAGTTATTGTTTGAAGGGTATTTGATTGTTTCATATTGTTTATCTCAATTTAGATTTTTCTTTAGAATAAAAAGATATTTTATACAGCATGACTTTAATAGTCATTCTCATTACACTTTTATGAATAACATATTTGCAAGTTCAGCTGCTGAACCAGCGATAACAACACCAATTGCCCACCGTACGAATGTATCTTTTCCGATGTAGCGCCCTGCATAACCAATTGCTAAGCACAAAAGTATCACAGCAGCAGCAATGGGGATAATATCTTTCAAGTCTTTTTGGAGCGCTTTTAAAGCTGTATCTGCGTTTTTCAAACCTTGTGCTGCTTGAGCCCATACGGGATTGTTCATAAAAAATACAGTTAAAGCTGCAGAGATTGCCGTAATTTTATTATTATCTTTCAATTGAAAATTTATTAATTTTCTCATATTATTCAACCTTATCAAATTGTATTTGACGTAAGTAGTTTTTCCATGAAATAAGGAATAATTTTATTGATGTGCAATAAAAGCACTGAAACCTAAATTTCTTTTTTATGAAAGAAGCATTTCATGTTTCAAAAGATTATCATTTTGTAAATAATAAACCAGCAAGTTCAGCTGCTGAACCAGCGATAACGACACCAATTGCCCACCGTACAAATGTGTCTTTTCCGATGTAGCGCCCTGCATAACCAATTGCTAAGCACAAAAGTATAACAGCAGCGGCGATAGGGATAATCGTCTTCAAGTCTTTTTGGAGTTCAGTTAAAGCTTTGTTTGCAGGCTGTAAAACTACTGCTTGGGCTAACACAGGATTGGCCATAAAAAATACAGTTAAAGCTGCAGAGGTTTTTGTAGCTTTATTCCAAATTATTGTTTGAAGAGTTTTTAATTGTTTCATATTGTTTATTCCAATTTAGATTACAGTTGACATAAATAATCTCTTTTTTGATATAGTTTATTATTTCACTAAATAAAAACACAGAAAGCTAAGTTTCTTTTTTTTTGATATAAATATTTCGTGCTTAATAAGATTTATCAGGAGTTTTTAAATAACAAGTTAGCAAGTTCAGCTGCTGAACCAGCGATAACGACACCAATTGCCCATCGTACAAATGTATCTTTTCCGATATAGCGCCCTGCATAACCAATTGCTAAGCACAAAAGTATCACGGCAGCGGCGATAGGGATAATCGTTTTTAAATCTGTTTGAAGCAGACCTAAAGCCTTTTTTGCATGCTCTAAACCTGCTGCTTGGGTATATGCGGGATTGGTAATAAAAAATACGGTTAAAGCTGCAGAAAATGCAGCAATTTTATTACGAGCTGTTGTGTGAAGAATATTTAATTGTTTCATGTTCTTTATCCTGATTAAGATTAAAACTCCCACAAATGACCCCTCGTTCATGAAGAAACTTAAAAAGATATTTTGGATCAGCCCAAGTTCTTAGTTTTCCTCTTTGTGTAAGTAACGTATATTTATTTGGCTTTCCGGTGATTGGATCGTCGGAAATAAACGTGAAATACCATTCTCTTTCTGAAAGCATCACGACTGTAATCTCACGTGCTGCTTTTTGACTAAATGCTATATCAACGCTGTTTTGTTCTATCATTTTCATTATCTTTGCCCTCAATTAGAAGAGATTTTGTTCAATCTTACTAATTAGAGCTTTAACATTTTCTTATCTACCCTTCATTATAATATCCTATCAAATTTCTGGAGTTTCGTGAAAATATCAGTCCTCACTCTGCGATCTTCTCGATGAAGAAAAATCTTCAGCTGAAAAAGCATCGCGGGCGCTACTTTCTTTATGTGTAAATGCATCTTCTTCTCCTTTTGAAGAGAGAGGAAGAGAATCTACTTTAGTTGTCTGTTCTGGTTCTTCTTTTTTAAGTTTTACAGGCTCCTGCAAGTCTTCATTTCCTCGTACAGCAGCTTTTACTCCAATATATGAAGTAACTTTTTGCATACGGGTGTGGCTTGAGTTTTCTGTATTGTAAAAATTCAGCACAGACTGTAAAGTCGCTTTTTCAAAGACGCACTTTGATGTTGTTTGTTCATAGCAGTAAGTTAAAGCGCTTTGTGCAGCTGTAAGATTTCTGCAAAAATCAAATGCATCAAAAAGAGAAAACAATTTCACATTTCCAACACCAATTTGCCCTAAAATTATGTTAAAATTATGTTCACTCTGTTCAGCTGTTGCGATTGTTTCCTTAAGCTGAGATGATTGATAGAACAAGTTATCTTTATCATCTGTTACATAGACATTGTCCCGCGCTTCTTGTTCGGCAACAACTGAAAATGCTATGGGGGGCGTATTGGATATGTATGCAGCAGCAAAAAATGTGAAATCTGGAACAATCATTAGCAATACACCTTATTACGAAGAATTTTATTAATACAAATGCTAATTCTTTGTGGTGCTTTTTCTCGTTGTCTTTTGATTTTATAAATTTGCAGAATGAGATTGTTTAGCTTAGAATATTCCTTGTGATTATTGCTTTGTTCTCTTCTAAGAAGATTTCTAATATATGCGAATATCCAACCAACGAGATAAAAGTGTTGAATAAAACAGAGCACATTACGCCAACCAATATTATTGGAATCACGAAAAAAGGCGCTGCTTTTAAAAAATAATAATCTTTGATACTGTATTGAAGCTGCTTGTTTTATATAATTCTCTAGTTGCAAAAATCTTTTCAAAAAAAATTTATACGAAGTAAAAAGCCATTGTGTGTAAGGGGAGGTTTTACTGTTATAATGAACTACACTATCATTATACAGAGAGGGCTTGTTCTTTGTTGCGTATTGCCATAATTTATAGAGTGACGATTTATATTTACTTTTGACTACTGATTCATGAGAGTCAGAGAGGTGTGATGGTGTTTGAGCACTGCATTTAGTAGTTCCAGTAATTGAACTGAAAAAAGATGCAGTGGTGGTAGTTGATATACCAATAAACAGTTCTTTGTGGCTCAAAGCACATCTCCGTCAAAGTGATATATGTATCGTAATTTTAATTTCGATAATAAATGGACAGAAATTGTCTATAATTGTGTTTAAAATATGGCAAAAAGAAATTCTTTTTTGCAAGGGGAGTAATTAAGGTGAATGATCTCAAGAATATGAATTTTGATGAACTACAAGAGATGCGTACACAAATCGATGTGGAATTAAAAAAACGGCAAGCAAAGGAAAAGCAAAATGCGCGACGAAAAATTCTTGAAATTGCTAATGCCCATGGAATTGATATCGCTGATCTTGTGAGCAAAGAGCGCCATTATAGAAATCCCAATAACCAATGGGAATTATGGAATGGGCGTGGACGTAGACCTAAGTGGATTAAAGAGTGGTTGGAGAATGGGTATACACTTGATGAACTCGAAGTAACGTAACACGTGTGCGATATTTACAAGATAAGGGAATACTAAGGAATGTAAATGCAAGAAGTATGCTCTTTTGGGTAATTTGATTGTATAAACATACTGAACAAATATATTAAAGTATTGAGTTACCAAATACGACAATAGGGAGCGTGAACAAATTTATTTAAATGCAAAAGGTCTTGTTGTCATAATCTGGCAAGCATAATGATGATGCCAGGTTGAAATATTGTAATTGCTTTTGGCATTTGAGAGAGGGGGGTATTTTACTTCTTTTTATCGTTTCATTAACGTTGCTCTTTTTAGTCTATGTAAATAAAGAGTTTTATTGATTATTTACAAAAATGGTCGAAATGAGAATAATTTATTGCATAGGGATTTTAACTCAATATGTAAAATGATAATTTTATCAATTAATATGTTAATAAATTAGCATACTTATATTTTTGAAATACTGTTCTGTAGAACAAGCCTGATGTTATAGATTTTGTTTGGGCTTTTTTCTGTAAGATTATATATGAGGAATTTACTTTATTTATCGTTAGTTGAGATGAGTGAGTGTGTAGAAAATGGAAAATTTCTATGGCTGTTATGGGGTTTATAGAATTTATGACATATTTCTGAGCGTTTGTGATTAAAATTCATTTATGAGCGTTTATGAATAATGAATAAAGAGTGTATTTGAAAATAAAAGGATTGGATCATTTCTATTGCGGTTTATCTTCTTTTATGGTGTGAAATAGGGGGGGTATGCAGGTTTACAATTGTGTGTGATGGTATAGAGTGCGGAACACTTTGTTATATATCGGAATATTTTTTCTAAAATTGTGTGGTATTCCACAATAAGTTAAAGGGTTTGTCTGAGAAACAGAATGCCCCAAACGGAATGCATTTGTGTTTCTAATTTACGCGCTTTTTTAAAAGAAAAATTTTTCAATGCAACTAAGCTTATTTTATGGCGCTTCTCGTGAATAGTATAACGTAAAAGCCCCTATGATCATATAAAATTCATTGTACACCACCATTTTTACTTCAATAAAAAGTATAAGCCGGCGTCCTTATACACTTTACTCGCCTCCAATATTGCTAAAGTCCTTAGTTCTTGAGAGAGGGAGGCTTTTGTCGCTTTGTTTAATTGTTTTTATTTATACGACACTTTCGCTTGTGATGTGCAAGCGAATGATTTTGATTGCTTCAACATGTAGAGAGATTTGAAATAAGGGTATTTTATGATCTTTAGATTTCTCACTCAATATGAGAACAATGAACTTATTATTATAAATAAAAGTGTTGTGTGCTAAAAAGTCTTGTTTACTTTATTATGCCGTGAAATGGCTTCTTTTAAAGTGTGGTGATATAAAGCAACAACCTCTTTGAGACATTAAACGTTTTTTTCAGTGCGTAGTGAATATTCTCATAATGTAGCTTGCTTGTCGAGTCTTATGTTGAGTGAAATATGGGAGGAGGAAGTCAAGAAAAATTACTCGACAGGAATCCGGTTTGTAAACAGATTGGATGAGATAGGAATTTTTTGTTCTTTGAAGGAGGAAGGGAAAGGTTGTAAAATAGTATGAATTTTTTCTTAAAGTGGGAAGCCGTGTAGAAGACGTGGGGCATTTGGAGTGAGTCCGGCAGCTTCTTGAATGAAGTATTTTTTTATTTTTGGTGCTTGATTAATGATTCCAAGGCCGGTATCGCGGAGCATCCGTAAAAGAAGGCTATCATTAGAAAAGAGTTTATTAAGCCAATCATTGCTTAAAGCCATACGGACAATTTCAAAACGTCTCCAGCTTTGATAGCGCTCTAAAGCCGTGAGGGAGCCAATGTCAAGACCTAGTCGTGCTGTTTCAATAATCACTTCAGCGAGGGCAGCGCTATCGCGTAATCCTAAATTGAGTCCTTGTCCTGCAATGGGGTGGATGGTATGGGCGGCATCGCCAACGAGAGCAAAACGTGGTTTAACGCATTGACGTGTTAAAGAAAGACTCAAAGGAAAAGCTTGACGTTCGCCATCCCAAGAGAGTTTGCCTAACCGATGGCCAATGCGTCTTTCGAGTTCTGTTTCAAAAATAAGTGCATCAGCTTTGAGATAATATTGCGCAGTTTTATGATCTTCATTCCACACAATGGCGGATCGGTTGCCTTTGAGAGGGAGAAGAGCAAAAGGACCGGCAGGTAAAAAATGTTGAATTGCTTGACCATTATGGGGTTTTTCATGTTCAACTGTGCAGATGATTGCTGTTTGTTTATAGGGATGAGAAAAATTTTTCAGACCAGCTTTTTGGCGTAATTTCGAATGGGCTCCGTCAGCTGCAATAAGCAATTTTGTTTGCCAAACCTCTTCATTATTTAAAGTGACGGTTGTATGTTGGTGTTCTTGATGAAAATCAATGACACGCGTGTTTGTAATAACAGGGATATTGAGATCTTTGACACGTTTTTTTAGAGTGTTGATGAGTTCTCTATGCTCTACCATAGCAGCAAAGGGCTCACCGGGGGTAATGTCGCCTTCAAAGGTTAAAAGGGTGGGTTTGACAGGATCACTAGTGCTTGCATCTGTGATGATCATTGAATGAATGGGTTGCGTATAGGGTTTTATAGGTTCCCAACATTGTAATTGTTTTAACATACGAATAGAAGCAGCAGCAAGGGCAATGGTTCGTATGTTAGAAGCAGGGGGATCTCCTTGTGGAGCAGCATCAACGATTTTTATTTTCAGATTAGGGGCTGTTTGCTTGAGTGCTATCGCTAAGGTTAAACCGACAGCTGCCCCTCCGGCAATGAGCAGATCACATTGTTTAGTTTTATGAGATTTAATTTTTTTATTGGGTTGTACGTCTTTATTGCGATTAGAACACACAATACTTCTTCCATTGTTTACAGTTTGCTTTCTTTTAAAAAGAATATCTTTTTACATTGCCTAAAATAACTTAACTTTTACTTTTCTCTCTCTCTTTTTATAAAAATGAGGTTCCTTTTTAGTGCCAATCTGATGACAGATTGGTTTTTCAGAGTTTTTCTGCTTAATCATTTATGTGATTCATTTTACAGATTTATCGGATAAGCTTTTTTTTGAATATCATCTTCAATTCTTTTTACACTTGGTTGATAAAAAAGAAAACTAAAAATAAACAAAGATGTCGTGTATTTTTTAAGTTGTGTGAGTTACTTCAGTATACCTGTCCTGAAGGGGGACATTTCGTTAGTATGGTAGATAAAAAATTGTGGTCATTCGTGATGGTTAAAACAGTATTCATATTTTGCCGTTATCATGATGTAGCGTAAAAAACATCATCTGTTTAGGAAGGTGCCTATAGCACCCATGTAACACTTTACACATGAGGTGTTTTTTGGTTGATCGTTTGATAAATATTCAGGGAGAGCTTTTTGTGCGCCTTATGAAGGATTGTCTCTTAGGGTGGTGGTATATGAATGATATGAAGTGGTTAGAAGGTAGAACGCGCTAGATAAGAAGTCGGATTGTTTACAGGCTATTTGTTTACAAATCGGCACAGAGTTTAAGCTTCATGCTTTTTTAAGAGAGAGAGGGAGTTATAACTCTTTAAAATATGAAATTTTTGTATTTGGAATTGATAGATGCACCGAAGTTCTTCTCCTTATGATTCATTAGAAGTGCGAAATTCTCAAGGTTCGCGTCTTATTGAGATGTTTTTACGTCAGATAGGGGTATTTATTGGGCTTGGGCTTTTGGGCTTTATTATTTTTTGTGTGTTTGCTTTGGCGACGTGGAATGCTGCGGATCCATCTTTAACCCATGCAAGTACAAATGAGGTTACAAACCTTATGGGGTGGATGGGGGCAATTTTTTCAGATTTTATTATGCAGTTTTTTGGCTTGGCAAGTCTTTCTGTTTTGTTGCCACCGTTATTTTGGTCTTTTCTCTTGTTGGCGCAAAAGAATATCTACAATTTGACTTTGCGCTTTTTTTTATGGGTGCTATCAACGATTTGTTTTTTAATTGCTTTTGCCCTTATGTCACCTGTTGCTTCTTTTACTTATTGGCCATTGCCAATGGGATTGGGAGGGGTTTTAGGAGATAAAGTTTTAAGTGTTGCTTCTTCAGTCTTTCCTCTTTTTCTTTCTCCTCCTTACACGGTGTTTTTCAGTGTTGTTTTTATTCTTTTAGGTTTTTTCACCGCTGCTTTTGCTGGTAATGTGATATGGCGGCGTCGAACAAAGAAAAGAAAAGAAAAAAGCATTCCAAAAGACGAAATCGTTAATCCAGTCTTTGAGTTGGAAGAAGATACGGAATATGCCGCAGAGGAGGATCATGAAAATCATGGTTTTTTTGCGACAACTTGTGGCGCTCTTTTGCATCTTTTTTATTTTTTACAAGCGCGTTTTTTTCGTTTATTCTGTTTCAAAAGGCGTTTTCAGAGTAAAGGGCAAGGAAAGCCATTTGATCGGATTGAGCCAACTTTTTTGGGTGAAAAAGTAAAGTGTGAGAAAAATCAAAATAAAGCCTATGTTTCTCCTGTTAAAAATCGAAAGTCTTTAACAGCTTCTTCAAATGGTGGTTTTGTTCTTCCTCTTGTAGATTATCTTTCGGTTCCACCACCGTCTGTTAGGGATGCAAAACTTTCTCCTGCTGTTTTAAGAGCAAATTCTCAGGAACTTGAAGGGGTTTTGTTAGATTTTGGGGTCAAAGGAAAAATTATAGATGCTTGTCCTGGACCGGTAGTAACTTTGTATGAATTTGAACCGGCTGCAGGTATTAAGTCTTCCCGTATCATTGGTTTGGCAGATGATATTGCACGCTCGATGCGTGCGATTTCGGCGCGTGTTGCGGTGGTTCCAGGACGTAATGTTATTGGAATAGAATTGCCTAATGCAAAGCGTGAGATGGTTTATTTACGAGAAATGTTGCAGGCGCAAGAATTTATTGACAGCAAAGCAAAGCTGGGACTTGCTTTGGGTAAGACAATCGGAGGAGAAGCTGTTGTTGCAGATTTAGCAAAAATGCCCCATCTTTTGGTTGCTGGTACAACAGGATCAGGAAAGTCTGTTGCTATCAATACAATGATTTTATCATTGCTTTATCGTATGACACCTGAACAATGTCGTCTCATTATGGTGGACCCGAAAATGCTTGAGCTTTCGGTTTATGATGGCATTCCCCATTTATTAACACCCGTGGTGACAGATCCTAAAAAAGCCGTGATTGCTTTAAAGTGGGCTGTTCGTGAAATGGAAGAGCGCTATAGTAAAATGTCAAAACTAGGCGTTCGTAATATTGATGGGTTTAATGCACGTCTTAGGGAAGCTGCAAGTCAGGGAGAGACAATGGTGCGGACAATTCAAGTTGGATTTGATCGCGAGACCGGTGAGCCTCTTTATGAAACGGAAACACTTGATTTTAGTTCTATGCCCTATATTGTTGTCATTATTGATGAAATGGCTGATTTGATGATGGTTGCTGGGAAAGATATTGAAGGAGCGGTTCAACGTTTAGCACAAATGGCACGTGCTGCCGGTATCCATGTAATTATGGCGACACAGCGTCCTTCCGTCGATGTTATTACCGGGACGATCAAAGCCAATTTTCCTACACGCATTTCTTTTTCTGTGAGTTCAAAAATTGATAGCCGAACAATTTTAGGCGAACAGGGGGCCGAGCAATTATTGGGACAAGGAGATATGCTCTTTATGATGGGAGGAGGACGTATTCAGCGTGTGCATGGGCCTTTTGTTGCGGATGATGAAGTGGAGCAGGTTGTTGCGCATCTCAAAGAGCAAGCACGACCTGATTATTTAGAAACAATTACGCAAGAAGTTGAAGAGGATGGTGCTGATGTTTCTTTGTCTTCTCCTTCAGAAGATGATCCCTATAGTCAAGCTGTTGCTATTGTGCTTCGTGATCGTAAGGCTTCAACCTCTTATATTCAACGCCGTTTAGGCATTGGTTATAACCGCGCTGCGACATTGATTGAGAGGATGGAAGAAGAAGGTATTATTAGTCCAGCAAATCACGCAGGGAAACGAGAAATTTTAGTGCCGGCTGAAGAAGAACGCTTTTGAAAAATATTTATAGTTGTTTTTTATAATACCTTGTAAAACAAGTGTTTATCCTATTGTATCGTAGAAAGTCTGCATTTTCATATACCAGCTCTCAATTTGCGATAGCTCCTTGGTACTTGAGACTCCTTATAAGGGGATTCTTTATCTTATATAACTTTTATCCATACACCAACCTTGCTTGTAACGTGCAAGCAAATGATTTGAATTGATTCAATATGAGAGAGTATGTGATGAGAGAATCTTATTGTCTTTGGCGTTATGATTTAAGTTAAAAAGATAAATTATTATAAATCAATATCTTGGTATAAAATAATGTCATTGCGAGTGTAGAGGGGGTAAAAGCATGTAAGGTTTGGTATTTAAGTGTCTTTTTAAGTGCGCTCTAAATATTTAGGGCAAGGCTGATCTGTCGAGTCTTAATATAAATGAATTATATGGGGTGGGAAGCTAAGTGAAATTTGCTAAACTCCAAACTGTTTACAGAGTGGTTCGGATGAAGATTTTTATTCTTTTGGGTGGGAAGGAAGTCAAAAAAGCATTTTTGACACTTAAAAGAGCTTTCAGGTTCGCGAGTAATATGTTTAGTCCTTAATCCATTATGTATTGACTATAATTTATGTTGCTTCATAGATTAGGGGTGGGAAAGAATATATTATGCGTTTAGAAAATCAGCAGAAAAGCAGGAAAATTTGATGATTTCGGAAACATAAACGCAGACTGGTTATTTGGAAACGATACCGAAAGAGATCGCAAGAAATAAAGAGGGATGTTTCTTTAGCAGATGATTCCTATTGTCAAGCTGTTGCTATTGTGCTTCGTGATCGTAAGGCTTCGACTTCTTATATTCAATGTCGTTTAGGCATTGGTTATAACTGTGCTACAACATTGATTGAAAGGATGGAAGAAGAAGGCATCATGAGTCCAGTAAATGATATGGGTAAGCAAAAAGTTTTGGAGACTGTCGAAGAAGAATACTCTTGAAAATCTTTTGATATTTTTTTCAAACAATATCTTTATCTTATAAAGATAGGTATTTATTCGTCGTTGATCACTTAAGTTATGAATTATAAAGTTAATTAAGTATTGCTTGGGAGCTTTTTTTATGAAAACGTCTTTTTTACCGCAAAGAAGAATCTTTGGGTTGGTGGGAATTATTATCTTTTGGTGTTTAACTTTTCCTGTTTTTTCGCAAGTATCTAATAAAGTGATAAAGGCGCAAAATGTTGTGAATCACTTTGCGGCAATCAAAACAATGACAGGTGATTTTATTCAGTTTAGTCCAAAGGGAAAAATGTCTCAGGGGACATTTTATTTAGAGCGTCCAGGGAAAATTCGTTTCATTTACAAAAAAATGCCTTTACAAATTATTGCAGATGGCCAATTTGTGGGTATTAACAATCGGGCTTTGAATACTTGGAACTTTTCACAACTTTCGCAAACGCCAATGAAGTTTTTGTTGGATGATAAAATTGATGTATCTTCTGGGCGCTTGTTGGCATTTCGCGAAGATCCAGGGGCTGTGACGATTGTTCTGCGTGATAAAACGATTGGGGCAGGGCAAATAAGGATGGTTTTTGATTCTAAAGGCTCTGCTTTGCGGCAGTGGACAATTGTTGACCAACAAAATTTGGAAACTACTGTGCAGGTTATGAATGTGCGGACAGACGTCCGGTTCGCTAATGGGATGTTCACGCTTCCTTCGAAGAAATGAAGAAAGAGTGTTACGTTATTTGGATTAAAACAAATGTTCTTTCGTATTGCGACTTGGAATATTAATTCTATTCGTTTGCGTCTTGCACAGGTTTTTCAGTATTTGGAACTCTTTTCCGCAGATGTTTTGTGTCTACAGGAAACAAAATGTCCAGATGCTTTATTTCCAGTGGAGGCTTTTGAAGCAGCGGGTTATAAGCATATCGCATTGAGTGGACAAAAATCTTATAACGGGGTGGCTATTGTTTCTCGTTTGCCTTTTAAAAAGGTAGAAAAACGTTTTTTTTGTCAAAACCAAGATTGCCGGTATATCTCAGTTATTGTGGAAGCCCATGGGAGAAGCTTGCGGATTCATAATTTTTATGTTCCTGCTGGGGGAGATATCCCTGATGCTGATGTGAATGAAAAATTTCGTCATAAGCTTGATTTTTTAGAAGAAATGTCTTCCATTCGTGCGGATCACGGCGATGGTCTTTCTTCTCTTTTGGTGGGAGATTTAAATATTGCTCCTTTGGCAGAGGATGTTTGGTCTCATCAGCAATTGTTGAAGGTTGTAAGCCATACTCCTATTGAAACCGAGCGTTTACAGGATTTGTGTTGTCAAGGTGGATGGGTTGATCTGATGCGGTTGCATATTCCTGTTCCTACCAAGCTTTATACATGGTGGAGTTATCGTGCTCGCGATTGGGCATTTACCGATTATGGGCGGCGGCTTGATCATGTTTGGTCTTCTCAAGATTTAGCACCTTTTGTTGTAGATCTTTCTATTTTTCGTGATGCGCGCGGATGGGAACGTCCTTCAGATCATATTCCTGTGCAAACTGTATTTGATTTTTCACGTCAAGTTTGAAATAAGAGGTAAATAAAGTATTAATATTAAATAATGATTCTGAAAGAATGCGGGAGACTGGATGTATATCAGAAATCTCAAATGGGGCGCTTCTCGTGGATTATTTTCTAGTGTCTTGTTGTGTTTGCTTTTGTCAGGATGTATGGTTGGTCCTAATTACCAGAAAACATCTTTTCGTGTTCCAGCAGTTTGGGGAGAAAAATCTGCACAGACTGCAGGGCAGTCCGTTGCGCTTGCCGGATGGTGGCGGCATTTGAATGACCCTGTTCTAGATGCGTTAATGGATTATGCTATTTCTGGAAATAATAATGTTGCTGTTGCCAAAGCTCGGGTACGTGAGGCGCGTGCAGGTTTAGGGCAGGTTGTGGGAACTCTTTTGCCAAATGTGTCCAATTCAATTTCAGGAACCCGTAGTCGTTCTGGACAGTCTGATGCATTGTTAAACCAGTATAGTAGTGGTTTTGATGCAAGCTGGGAGCTGGATTTTTTTGGTGGGCATAAACGTGCGGTTGAAGCAGCGCGTTATGGCCTTGATGCGGCTGTGGAAGATATGCGTGCTACCATGGTGACATTACTAGGAGATGTGGCAACAAATTATGTGCAAATGCGTGGTTGGCAACAAAAGTTGTTTATTGTGCGGCAAATTGCTGTCTCACAACGTAAAACTTATGAACTGATGCGCGCTAGATTAACAGCTGGTGATGTCTCTGAGCTTGATGTTTCAAATGCGCAAGCGCAAATGGCAAATACAGAGGCAGATATATCACAGATGGAAGCGAATGTAGCAATGAGCGTTCATCGCCTCTCTGTCTTAACTGGTCGTGTGCCTACGGCATTGAAGGATCTTTTACAAAAAAATGCTAAGCATGCAAAGATTCCACAACCACGCTGGCCGATACCAGCAGGAATTCCAGCTGATATTTTGTTAACACGTCCGGATTTACGACGGGCAGAGCGTCAATATGCGCAAGCGACAGCACGGATTGGTCAACGTGAAGCAGATCGTTATCCATCACTTACTTTAACAGGTAATATTTCAACAGCAGCAACGGCAATTGATCAATTATGGAAAAATTCAACGATTGGCTGGTCTTTTGGACCTGGTCTTCGTTTTCCTCTTTTTAATGGAGGTCAGGTCGAGGCTTCTATTGCGGTAGCGCGCGCGCAGCGTGATCAAGCTTTTATTACTTATCGAGCTGCTGTGTTGGAAGCTTTAGAAGATGTAGAAAATGCGCTTGTAAGATTAACGAAGGAACATCAACGCTTAGAAAAGCTAATCGTTGCGAATAAAGCTTCTCTTCATTCCTTAAAACTTTCACGGAGCCTTTTTGAGAATGGAAATACTAGTTTTCTTGAATTGTTAAATGCTGATCGCTCTTATTATTCTGCACAAATGGCGCTTAAAGATAGCCGTGTTTCTTTGGTTACGCAATATATCACGTTGATGAAAGCATTGGGGGGAGGCTGGGATGGCGTTGTTGATGTATCGCGTCCAGAAGTCGTTGATAATGCACCTCGTTCGCGTGCAAAGGTAGGGAAATGAAAAAAAACTTACTCAAAAATTTCATTACAAAACATAAAAAACTTTCCTTCTTTTTAACTGCTATATTTCTCATTCTCTTGTTGTTATGGTTACGTTCTGTTTTTTTTGGAACATCTACTCCAACTTATATAACAGCGGTGGTGAAGCGTGGGGATATTGAGGAAAGTGTTTTAGCTTCTGGTCTTGTACGTCCTTACCGGTTGGTGGCTGTTGGTGCGCGTGCAACAGGGCGTGTGGTGTCAATGCGTGTTTCCCCTGGGAGTGTTGTGAAAGAAGGCGATCTCTTGGCAGAAATTGATCCTACAGATCAGGAAAATGATTTAAAAAGAAAAAAAGCGGCATTATCACATTATTATGCGAATTTGGTAGAACAAGAAGCCTATCTTTCTCTTGCACAGAAAAATTTAGAGCGTCAGAAAAAAATGATCGAAACACGTGCGATTTCACGGGCGAACCTCGATGAGGCTGCGACACAGGTGAAAATACGCGAGGCGCAAATTGAACAACTTCGTCAGCAGATTGTGCAAGCACAAATTGATGTGGAGAGTGCAGAGGTTAATTTAGGTTATACACGCATCACTGCCCCTTCAGCGGGAACGGTTTTGGCAACAGTTGTGGAAGAAGGGCAGAATGTGAATGCGGTTCAGTCGGCGCCAACAATTGTTATTTTGGGTGATTTATCAAAGATGACGATCAAGGCGCAAATCTCAGAAGCAGATATTCTTAAAGTCCGAGCTGGACAACCACTTTATTTTACAGTTTTAGGTAATTCACAGCGTCGTTATGAAGGCGTTTTAGAAAAAGTAGAGCCGGCTCCTGAAGCAATTCGTGCTGATGTGAGTATTAATCCTGGTATGGTGAGTGGTTCTAGTGCTTTAATATCATCGGCTATCTATTACAATGGAATTCTACATGTTGATAATGCGGACAATTTTTTGCGAACCTATATGACTGCTCAAGTTCATATTATCTTAGGGCGCGCGCAGAATGTCTTGTTGGTTCCAAGTGATGCTTTACGCGATGAGACAAGAGAGCGTAAAGCATGGGTTTCTGTTTTGGTGGGGGAAAATAAGGTGGTTACTAAACAGGTGAGTGTTGGGTTGAATAATAAGGTTATGGCGGAGATTATTTCAGGACTTAACGAGGGTGATGTCGTCATCACCAGTTCGTCTGATGGAGTGATGCCAGAGTCTTCTAACATGCATAGCGAAGACGAGAGTTAAAGCATGAGCACAAATCAAGCAGATGCTGTCTTCGTCTTGGAAAATATTGTGCGCAAATTTCCTGCGGGCGAAACGTTTGTTACCGTTTTGAAAAACATCAATCTTACCATTAAACGTGGTGAAATGGTGGCAATTGTAGGTGCTTCCGGTTCAGGTAAATCTACCTTGATGAATATTTTAGGCTGTCTTGATCGTCCAACTTCTGGCCGTTATTGGATCTCTGGTAAAGAAACAGCTTCTCTTTCTGCGGATGAATTGTCGGCTTTACGACGTAATCATTTTGGTTTTATTTTTCAGCGCTACCATTTGTTGAATGAATTGACAGCTCTTGGTAATGTTGAAATTCCGGCTATTTATGCGGGATGTGCCGTGGAAGCAAGAAAAAAGCGTGCACAGGATCTTTTAACGCGTTTGGGCATGGGTGATCGGATAAATCATCGTCCAAATCAGCTTTCCGGTGGTCAGCAACAACGTGTTTCTATTGCTCGGGCGCTCATGAATAATGCGGAGGTCATTCTTGCAGATGAACCAACTGGTGCATTGGACAAAAAGAGTGGGCAAGAAGTATTGCATATTTTGGATGAACTTCATCAAGAAGGGCGTACTATTATCATTGTAACCCATGATATGCAGGTGGCTGAAAGAGCAGAGCGTATTATCGAAATCAGTGATGGGGAAATTATTGCTGATAAGCGGTCAAGGGTTGCAAAAACAAAAGTTGGTAGAAAATCTCTTCAGGAACAACAAAATCTAAAAGGCCAACAAAAACTGGGCTTTTTTCGTTCTTTTTTTGAGCGATTCCGTGAGGCGTTTGTGATGGCTCTGTTGGCAATGAATGCACATCGTATGCGGACTTTTCTAACAATGCTTGGGGTGATTATCGGTATTGGGGCGATTATTGCTATGGTGGCTTTAGGGAATGGTACACGAGAGAAAATTCTGGAAAATTTTAAAAGTTTGGGTACTAATACATTAACCATTTTTCCTGGTAAAAGTTTTTCTGATCCACAAGCAGAAAAAATAACCAGTTTGGTTGAAGCTGATGCAGAAGCCTTGTCTGGATTACCTTATGTTTCTGGTGTAACACCACAGATTTCAGCAAGCTCGAAAGTGCGTTTTGGTGCAGTTGAAGTCAATGCCGTCATTGCGGGGGTGGGAGAACAATTTTTTCAGACACAGGGGCTCAAAGTTTTCAAAGGACAGTTTTTTGATCAAAAAAGTGTCCATGATCGGGCGGTTGATCTCGTGATCGAGAAAGAAGCATTGTCTGTTCTTTTTCCCCATAGCTATGAAAGCCCCCTTGGAAAGGTGGTGCATGTGGGGAATGTTCCAGCGCGTATTATTGGTGTTGTTGATTCGCAAAATAATGCAAGTGGAGATACATCAAATACGTTACAGCTTTATTTGCCCTATACAACAGTGCAGACACGTTTTCTTGGCACAACAGAAGTTCGTGCAATTACTGTTAGAATTGCTGATGATATTGATTCACATTTAGCGGAGACCATGATAAAACGTTTTCTCATTATGCGGCATGGCGGGGAGGACTTTTTCATTAGAAATTCTGAATTCTTCCGTGAACGTGTTATGGAGAGTACAAATATTTTAACACTTTTAATTTCTTCAATTGCAGCTATTTCCCTGATTGTGGGGGGTATTGGGGTGATGAATATTATGTTGGTCACTGTTTCTGAGCGGATCAATGAAATCGGCGTGCGTATGGCAGTTGGTGCACGGCAAAGTGATATTTTACAGCAATTTCTCATTGAAGCGATTTTGGTTTGTGTGATTGGTGGTGGTTTGGGGATCTTGCTTGGGCTTTCTATCGGTGGCTTATTTCTTCTGTTTAAGGCGCCTATCCATTTGGTTTATACTATTGAATCGATCATTATGTCTCTTACTTTTTCAACACTCATTGGAATATGTTTTGGCTTTTCTCCAGCGCGGCAAGCTTCACGGCTTGACCCTGTTGTCGCTCTTTCACGCGATTAAGCTTTATCAATTGGGTCATGTTTGTTCGTGATGCTTTCCACTTGGATGAAGCGTTTATGAAGCGAAACATGAATGGGAAAAGTTTGGCATTATTTGCTGCTCTATTTTAGAAAACGCTTTGTTTATTAAGTGGAGCATACCACTAGAGGTGAACGTTTCTTATAGCACACCACATCATGTGAGATATGATAGGCATATAAGCCTTCTTGAGGCATTGAATGTTTTGAGAATGCATAATGAATATTTTTAAATCTTTCTTGTCGAGTCTTATGGAAGTAAATCCTGTTAAGGAGAAGTTAAATGGAACCCGTTAGAATGAGATTGCTTGCAGACTGAATTTTGTTAAAAATCTTCGTCTTCTGAGATATGAAGAGGAGAACAAATGAAATAGATTGCGCGACGATTCTTAAGATTTAATTTAAAAAGAGGCGGGGAAGTGAATAGTATATCTGCTAACAAACAAAAGAACAAAAAAGAAGGTTGATGCCAAAAACAGCTTAAACTTCCATTCTTCCAAAAAAATGAACTGGTATCGAGATAGCTGAGAAGTTTAAGAGGTTTCGTTTAGTATTTTTAAGATTTTCGGAAAAGAGGTTATGAGTATTTCTCACTTTTGGTTTTGCAGAGGGTGGTGCAAATTATAGGTGTTTAGGTTTATGCAAATAAATTATGATCGTGCTCAAGTTTTAAAATGTGACCTAAGACACAGCCATTTTCTGTTCCTTTATGCGAGTAACTTAGCTTTCTTTAGAATATTTTGTTTAAGGCATCGCTTTTTTCTGCCTTATCTCATGATTTTGGAGCTGAAGGATAAACAAGCCATTTGAGTTTCTAGGGTAAGGATGCCGTCAGATACTCGGTAGGGGGGCGTGATCTTAAGAATTAATACCGTGAAATGCGGGTTTGATTTAATGGTTTTGGTGAGGAAGACAAAAAGTTTGAGAGGCGGATAGCTTCTTATTTTGAATGATGTATCAATGAAAAGGGCTTTCATTTATTGAAAAAGAATAAGCTCATATTCAGCAGGTGTGAGATGAAGTAAGAGAACATCGTAATACCAAGCTGCAGTTATGCTGCTAAAGAACATAATGGCGCTAGTGATGAGCAATGGTATGTCTAGTTGGTATGGTGGTTATTCTCCCTCCTGCTACAAGTCCGATACAGAGCGCCATTGGTTTGCACATTCACGGGCTTGTTTTAAAGAGACATCTCTTAAGGCACCCAATCCCATTTCACGACGGCGCTCGTGAATGGTACAACGGTAAATCCATTGAGCACCTCCATCTTTACGCTTATGAAGTAACAAGCCGGCACCATCATTATATTTGCCAGCTCGTGGGTGTTGCGATAGACCTTGCATTAAGACGGTTCATAAGAGCCATTTTTAGTCATTTCTTGTACAGTTTTTATCCACACACTCATCCCGCTTGTGATGTGCAAGTAAGTGGTTTTAGTTGATTCAACATAAACAGATTTGAAATGAGAGAATCTGATGATATTGAGAGCTCTCATTCAAGTTGTAGCGTAATAAAATTTCATTATAAATCAATATGTTGTATGTAATAAAGCACCTTAGGCAGTGAGGTCGTTAAAATTATGACGCATGAGCTTTAGCGGCAGTGATGAATATTCTCAGGCAGGGGTTTTCTTGTCGAGCTTTATGTGAGTAAACCATATAAATGGGGAAGCTGAGAGGAACCTGTCCAGAGAAAGTGAACTGTTTACAAATCGTTGCTGATAGGAATCATCGTCCTTTGAGATGTTGAGAGGAAATCACAATTCTTATGAAATCTGTCTTTTGAGGTGTTCTGATATTGAAGTGAGCAGGTGGAACGCGTTAGACAAGAAGCTGAGTTATTATTGTTTACAGATCAATAGAGTTTAAAAATTTTCGTTCTTTTTCTGGGAGGAAACCAGACAAAAAGTGATCTTAGAGAGCAAAATGATTTCAAAAAAGATTGCGATAAAAAACGTGGGGTATTTGTAGCTGTGTGCGTTTTGAGCTTATTCCTATCTGTGATCTAAAATGCTCTTAAGAAGATGCTTTTTAGAATAAGAGATTGTTACTAATATATTGACTTATAATGATAGTTTAACATTCTCTCTGTTGAATGAGAAATCTAAGTATCATAAATTTTCTCATTTTAAATCTATTAAAAGTATTTTTTTGCATGTCATACGAGGTTGGTATGTTTGTGTTTAAGAAAGGCGTAATGCATGCCTCTTACCAATCATCCCAAGAGGCTTGAGCTATCGTAATACTTGGGGGGGGCGGCAAAATATAGGGTGGGGTGGTTTGCATTTTTATGAAGCGTAAAGACGGTGGTATCAATAGATCTCCTATAACAAGTCGGGAGATCTTATAGTTGTCTGGGGGCTCTATTTACAAGAGCTTATATATTGAGATGGCATGTACAGATCCCGTGCTGTGAGATATGTTTGGGATGTAAGAGATGTTTTGGGTGAATGTGCAATACAGTGATACATGTATTGTGGGGTGTTCTGTGTTGTATGAAGGTAGCTCTGTCGAGCTTTTATAGAAGCAACCTCTTGTGGAAGAGTATGAGAGAAAGGTATGAAGAGGTCAGAAGATGGCAAGGTTTTTAAAAAGTCAGAAGGATAAAGATTAGAATGCGGTTCTGATATAGACTTGGAGCGTTTTAATATATTGGAATATGAGAATGCGGATTTGATTGATCTGTTGTATTGCGCTTTCAGCATTGTGCTTTTTAACAGGATAGGCAATGAAATGGATATCAGGCATTAAATATTTAAGTTCTCGCATCGAGCGCCACACATGGTAATCATGGGTGACGATATAAAGGGTTTTATAGTGGTGTTTTTTGATCCAATCGGCGCTTTCTTTAGCATTTCCTCTGGTGTTAATCGCTTGATGCCCGATGTCAATACAACAGGAGATAAGCCGTCGGGTAATATGCATGTTATGCATGAGACTTTTCAGGTTGGTTGTGGTATTTACACCACTGATGAGGAGACGTGAACCAAGCCCCCTTTGTAAGAGATTAAGTCCTGTCTCTATTCGGTTTTCTCCGCCTGTCAGCACAATGATGGCATCAGCTTTGGGGAGAGGCTGTGGGGGAGAAAGTCGTTCAGTTTTTTCAGAAAAAATAATAAAACCGCTCCAGAAAATGAAAACAATGATTGAAAGAGTAAGGGTTGTCGGTGGAAAATAGCGAAATAAAAAGCGGGGAGACCAACTATAGTGGAGCCGTTTTGGAAGAGGACGTTCTAAATTGTTTTGCGTCAATGAGTTGTAAGTGTTGTGAGTCATAAAATTAAAATAAACCGTTTTCACATTGATCGATTTTTTTCAGTTGTGTTAAAATAGTCATGCGGTTTGTAAGGGTGGTAAGAAAAGAAACGAAAATAATAAGAAAAATGATTTTTCCGTAGGGGATGGAACTTATGGAAAGATGTCCAAACAAAGCTGTTATTTGGCTAGCTTCCACTCTTCCCAAGTTATAATTCGTCCAGAGACAAAAGGCTGAAAACAGAAATATGCTTGTAAGACCACCATATAAAGAACCACGCAGCGCGGTTTTAAAAAAATGCCAGTCAAATTGGCGGGCAATGAAAAGAGTTTCAGTACCAAGGAAATATAAGACATTGATAATATGTGTATTTTCTGCCAATGCATTGCGGGTGGCAAAAATGATGGTGAGGATAAGAGAGCCTAGAACCAATGCTAAAATTGAAAAACCAATGAAAACAGTGGTGTGTGCCATGGTCGCAAAACGATGAACCCAAACACGGTGATCATCAAATTGACCTCCTGGAATTTGGGTTTTAATGGCGTGATTAATGGCTGCAAAATTGATTTTTTCATCCCCATTCAGGGTCACAATGATGAGGCGGGGAAGGGGTAGTTCATTGACATTGAAGCCTGTTCCAAGCCATGGCTCCAGTAACTTTTCTGTAGCTTTTTGGTCAACAATTTTTGCATCTTGTACACCAGAAAATGTTTTAACCAATTGTACGGCATCACGGAGTGCTTTGTTGATATCAACATTGTCAATGGGACGTATTTGTATTGTTGCTTCATAGCTAATCTGATTACTCCAATTTTGGGCAGCATGTTGGACTAAATCAACACCGATTAAGGTGAGGCTTGAAAGAAATGTCATAATAGCAATTACGGCAACCAATGCTTTTCCAGAAATATTACCACTGGGAATAATCGCTGTTGTATTTTTTTTATTGCTTGTAAAAATGGGGAAAGACTTATTCATGAATCGTCATCCGTCCGTTATGGAGAAGCATACGCCGTGCTGCAACTTGTTCCATTAAGGCAATATCATGGGTGGCAATGATAACAGCCGTTCCAAAACGGTTTAATTCAATAAACAAACGGAGGAGGCGTTTTGCCAAGGGCGGATCGACATTTCCAGTCGGTTCATCGGCAAGTAGAATTTCAGGTTGATCAATGAGTGCGCGTGCAATGGCTACCCTTTGTTTTTCCCCACCGGAAAGAACCGGTGGTAAAACATGAATATGATCTCCAAGACCTACCCAACAGAGAAGATCTTCCACTTCACTGCGATAGGTTGCTTCTTCTTGTCCTTTAATGCGTAAAGGTAAGGAGACATTTTCATAAGTGGTCATGTGGTCGAGTAAACGAAAATCTTGAAAAACCACACCGATACGTTGTCGCAGCGCAGGGAGCTCTTGTCGTTTGAGTAATGCTGTGTCTGTTCCAAAGAGATCAATATGACCGCGGGTGGGTTTGAGTGCCAAAAACATAAGACGCATCAGCGATGTTTTCCCTGCTCCAGAGGCACCTGTGAGAAATTGAAATGATCCAGGAGGAATATGAAAGCTAATATCACGAAGGACCTCAGGGCCCATTCCATAGCGTAGGCCGACATTTTCAAAATGAATCACTTTTTATTATTACTCCTGATTTTATATTGCATCATTTATTCTAAAAACTCTTACTTTCATTGCTTTAGATTTTTGTTGTAAGCTTGTTTATTTTAGATTTCATGGTTTTCAATATTTTTTATACACCCTCGTTATCGATAAATATTTTTGCTCAAGAATATTATCACTTATACTTTCTTTTTTTAGCTTTATTTATGATTTTAGCAGGAATTTCAAAGGGATTCTAGCATAAACATCAGAACTATTTTTCCTTCTTACTCAGAGGCTTTTTTTGCATTGAGTGGACATTGGGTGATTTTAAAAAGCTATGTTGCTCTTTTTATCTTACTTTCTTATTCTTGTTCGCATCCCAATCTTGAGGTTTTTGCTTAAATTATTTCTTACCTGTTATGAAAAAAAGCGTTTGTTGTTAGAATGATTGAGCTTCTCATGCATTGTTTTGTTTTTTATTCTCCTTGGTGGTTTTCGTAATAATGCTGAGATAATTTTAGCAAAAAAACAAAAACCACCGTATGTTGTATTGCGTCGTGTTTTTTAGTTTTGTCGGTTGGCAATCAGATCTTCAACAACTTGTGGTTCGGCAAGGGTTGAAATATCTCCGAGAGTATCAAAATCGTTTTCAGCGATTTTTCGTAAAATACGTCTCATAATTTTCCCTGATCGTGTTTTGGGAAGCTGCGGAGCAAACTGAATTTTATCCAATATGGCAATAGAGCCTATTTCTTGTCTCACATGCTTGATAAGGTCTTTTTGCAATTCTTCACTTGGCTCTGTTCCTTCCATGAGAGTCACAAAACTATAAATTCCTTGTCCTTTAATGGGATGCGGGTAACCCACAATAGCTGCTTCTGATACAGCGGGATGAGAAACAAGAGCTGATTCAATTTCAGCAGTTCCTAACCTGTGCCCCGAGACATTGAGAATGTCATCAACTCGTCCTGTGATCCAATAATAACCGTCGCTATCGCGCCTACAGCTATCGCCTGAAAAATATTTTCCTTTATAGGAGGAAAAATAAGTTTGAATAAAGCGTTCATGATCCTTATAAAGTGTGCGCATTTGTCCGGGCCATGAATCACTGATACAAAGATTGCCTTCTGCTTCACCTTCTAAAACATTGCCTTGGGCATCAACAATTTGGGGTTGAACACCAAAAAAAGGACGTGTGGCCGATCCTGCTTTGAGGGGTGTTGCACCGGGCAAGGGCGTGATCATATGCCCTCCTGTTTCCGTTTGCCACCATGTATCGAGAATCGGACAACGGTCATTTCCAATTATATGATAAAACCATTCCCATGCTTCTGGATTAATCGGTTCTCCTACCGTGCCTAAGAGACGCAACGATGTTCTGTTTGAGTGTTCAACAAACGAATTTCCTGCTCCCATTAAGGCGCGGATAGCTGTTGGTGCTGTATAGAGCGTATTGACTTGGTGTTTGTCGACAATTTCCCAGAATCTGCCTTTGTCAGGAAAGGTTGGTGTGCCTTCAAACATTAAAGTGGTCGCACCATTGCATAAAGGTCCATAAACCAAGTAAGAATGACCGGTTATCCAACCAATGTCAGCCGTGCACCAGTAAACTTCATTGGGGTGGTAATCAAAAACATATTGGTGAGTCATCGAGGCAAAAACAAGATAGCCCGCTGTGGTATGCAAAACACCTTTAGGTTTGCCTGTTGAGCCTGAAGTATAAAGAATAAAAAGTGGATCTTCAGCATTCATTGGTTCTGGTGGACAAGCTGTTTTGGCATGAGCTATCTCTTCGTGGTACCAAAAATCACGCCCCTCTACCCATTGAATGGGTCCACAAGTTCGCCGTATAACCATGACTTGGTCCACCTGCACGTTTTGGCGCGCGGCTATCTCAATGGCATGATCAACATTGTCTTTTAAGTTGATCCGTTTGCTGCCACGCAAGCCTTGATCAGCGGTAATAATGAAGGTTGATTCACAATCGACAAGGCGTCCTGCTATTGCCTCAGCAGAAAAGCCAGCAAAAATAACCGAATGAATAGCTCCAATGCGAGCACAAGCAAGCATAGCATAGGCTGCTTCGGGTACCATGGGGAGATAAATGGTTACTTTATCGCCTTTCTTAATGCCACGGCTTTTCAAAAGATTAGCAAAACGACAAACATGTTCATAAAGCTCGTTATAGGTTATTTTTTTATCATGATAAGGATTATCTCCTTCCCAAATGAGCGCGATTTTGTCTCCATGGATTTTCAGGTGGCGATCAATGCAATTATAGGTAACATTTGTTATCCCATCTTCGTACCATTGAATGGAGACATCTCCGTTAAAAGAAGTGTTTTTTACTTTTGTAAAAGGTTTAAACCATTCAATGCGTTGACCATGTTTTGCCCAGAAGCTTTCTGGATCATCGATGCTTTCTCGATACCATTGTTGATAAGTTTCCTCATCGAGTAAAGTATTTTTTTTGATCTCTTCTGATACTGGATAGATTTTTTCAGTCATGTTTCCCTCTTTTTATTGTTTTGAAAATCTGCCTCTGTATTTTTGTATGGTTATATTTGTGGCAGAGTTTTCCCAAAAGCTTTTCATTGTGAGGTTAGACTAAATGACAAAGATTAGAATAGTCAATTTTTAAATCTGATACGTTTTTCTTAAAAAGGTATTTTATGCTTTTAGGATATTTAAATGTGGCAAAGTCTATTGCGGTATAGAGCCTTTTATAAACGCACAAAGGCATTAAAAAATATCATATAAAAAGGGAGATGAAGGTGCTTTATTGATTATCGCTTTAAATGTTTTTTATTTTGTATTCCCTTATTCAAATAAGAATAAGTTCATTAATAATTAATTAAACCAAAATATCAAAAATAATGAAAAGAATTACTGTATATAAAGTTTATTTTATAGTTACTTTCCAAATGTAACTACCATTTTTAAAAACCAATAGCATATAATAGGGATAAAGACAATGAGAATACAAAACATTCTTACGATTTCATAACAAATATTCATTATAAAAAAATTCTGATTATAAGATGTGATCCACAATAGATATCTCTGAAAATTATTTTATCCACAGATGTAGATATTTAATTTGGTATATTCTTACAAATATACTTACAAAATTATTTAACTTCAGAGAGATATCTTTGTCGCTATATGACCGAATGTGCTGCATGAACCAAAAATATTAATTCTCCTTAATTATCTACATTAAAAGTAGTATCATAATGATACATTTCAAATGGCTATCATGTATTTTTAGAAAAATGTCAAAGATAAATTTTAAAAATAACAATAAAAATACTGTATAAATAATATCTATACTATGTATACATGAAATCTTCTTCTTAAGAAGATAATAATATTATTTGCAATATTTTAAAATATAAGAAATATCCCCTGTTTTTCCTTAATTAAAGTTTAAAATTAGAAAAATTAGGCATATGAAAAGTTGAAGTTTTTCTCTTTGTTTACGAGATCGACAAAGGAATAATGATAAAGGAATATCGTTATTGAAATCGTTCTCATTTCCATTGTTTTGCGTGCATGTATTATGCGCATATGCACGGGATTCGTTCTTTTATTTTTCAGGCGAATATTGACCGTATGTTATGCTTTGTAGAGCATGGAAAGCCTCTATGCTATCGTTAACCTTATAGATTGCTATCATGTTGTTTAGCGCGGTTCTTGGTGCTCTATTGAGCATTTGAGATGTTTATTTTGCTCAAGTGACTTACATGAAAGAGTTTTGTTACTGTATTATGTAACCATAAGCCTCTTTTTGTCTGCTTTATGCCATTGGCATGTGGGGAAATTGTTTACGCGTGTTGGAGAAGTTAAGAGAATTCATGATTTTCAATGGAAATCATTGCGATGATCTTATTCAATATTCTTTTGCAATTATTTATTTCGCGACAGTTTTTTCATTCATGCGCAACGCCCCTCTTATCATTTTGCCTTTATATAAGGATTTATTTTTTATATTGCTTTTGCTGGAGAGGCGGTCAGAGGGGAGTAAAGTAGAGCCAATGTGCGAGAATATGAGAGCCAAATTGCAATGCTATCTTGAAGCTATTGTACGTGTTGTGGATGTGCCGGTGAGAAATTTGAGAAACCAGCTTTTTTGCTTATCCTGCTAACAGGATGAAAGAGGGACTGGAATCTTTTTTGCTAGAATTGCTCTTTTATTGATATTGAAGGAAATATTTTTTCTCATTTCTGCTGTTTTTGGTTTGTTCGTAGAATTTTCAATGGGAATTTATATGAAGGGGGAATTGCTTTACACAGGGCGTTTTCCAAATAAAGCAGAGCCAATGCGAAGGACATTAGAGCCAAACTGTAGAGCGGTTTTGAAGTCACTGGACATGCCCATGGAAAGCTTTGGAAGACCTGCTTGTTTTGCTAATTTTGCTAAGAGCGCGAAATAGGGGCCGGGGTTTTCGTCGACAGGGGGGATGCCCATAAGTCCGATGATATCGAGTCCATACTTGTTTTTGCATTGGTTGACAAAAGATGTAGCTTCTTGTGGTGCGATACCACTTTTTTGCGGTTCTAAGCCAATGTTAACCTGAACATAGCAGGGGAGATGCTTTTTTTGCTTTTCCATTTCTTCAGCTAGGCTTTTGGCTATTTTTTCACGGTCAACCGTTTGGATGACATCAAAAAGTTTTACCGCCTCTGCTGTTTTATTTGATTGTAGGGGACCGATGAGATGGAGTTTAATATTTTCAAATTGTTGACGTAAAGCAGGCCATTTTTGTGCTGCTTCTTGTACGCGGTTTTCTGCAAACAAAGATTGGCCTGCTTGCAAAAGGGGTCGTATATCAATAGCAGAAACAGTTTTTGAAACAGCGATAAGTTCAATTTCTTCTACAGGGCGTTGTAGCTCTTGGCATATTGCTGCAATGTCTTTTTGAAGGTTTTGCCATGCTTCAACGGAAGGGGCATCGAGGGGCGTTTGTGTATTCATATTTTTGTGCTTTACCTTTTTTGTTCAAGAGTTGGTCGTTTTTTTTAAAGTTTTATAAAATACTTAGGGAAATATTTCACGAAAATGTTGACGATGAGGTTAATCCATGGTCAAGCATAATAAAACAAGTTTTTGGTTCTGTTTTATTAAAAGAGTATAATGGGAATGACAATTGGACATTATAATATAGGCGAACGCTATAATCCACGTGCGAGAGAAAAAAAATGGCAAGAAATTTGGGATGAAAAGAAAATTTTTCAGACTCTTCAAGAAGATGCTCGTGAAAAATATTATGTTTTAGAAATGTTTCCTTATCCTTCTGGCCGTATTCACATGGGGCATGTGCGCAATTATGCCATGGGGGATGTGGTTGCACGCTATAAAAGGGCAAAGGGATTTAATGTGCTTCATCCCATGGGGTGGGATGCTTTTGGTATGCCGGCTGAAAATGCTGCTCTGCAAAGTAAAGTGCATCCTAAAACTTGGACCTATCAGAATATTGCTGTGATGCGCGGGCAATTAAAGCAATTAGGGCTCTCTTTAGATTGGGCGCGTGAATTTGCGACTTGTGATGTGGAATATTACCATCGTCAACAAATGTTGTTCCTTGATTTTTATCAGAAGGGTTTGGTTGCGCGTAAAGTAGCTAAGGTGAATTGGGATCCTGTTGACCACACCGTTTTGGCCAATGAGCAGGTTGTTGATGGGCGGGGATGGCGTTCTGGTGCGTTGGTAGAACAGCGTGAATTGACGCAGTGGTTTTTCAAAATTAGCGATTTTAGTGAAGATCTCTTGGCTGGGCTTGAAGAGCTGGAGCAATGGCCGGAAAAAGTTCGCACCATGCAGAAAAATTGGATTGGAAAATCACAAGGTTTGCTGATTCGTTGGGCATTAAAGTCGACGGGTGATGCTAATGAAGTTTGTGAGACATTTGATGAGGTTGTTTGTTATTCGACACGTCCTGATACACTGTTTGGCGCTTCCTTTTTGGCTCTGTCTGTTGATCATCCTATTGCACAAGCTTTGGCAAAAAAAGACAAAGCGTTGAGTGCTTTTATTGAAAATTGTCGGTGTGGTGGAACGACAACAGCAGCACTTGAAACAGCTGAAAAACAAGGGTTTCTCACGCCCCTTTTGGCTGTTCATCCTTTCGATTCAACAGTACATATTCCCGTTTATATCGCGAATTTTGTGCTTATGGACTATGGAACAGGGGTTGTTTTTGGTTGTCCAGCTCATGATCAGAGAGATTTCGATTTTGCGCGTAAATATGATCTTCCAATAAAACCCGTGGTTTTGCCAAAAGGAGAGCAAGCAGAAGATTTTGTTATTACTGAAACACCTTATACGGGTGATGGGGTGATGATCAATTCCAGTTTTTTGGATGGTTTAACACCCCAACAAGCTTTTGAAGAAGCTGCTAAAAAGCTTGAAAAACAAATGCTCAATGGGCAACCGCAAGGGAAGAAAACAGTGCAATTTCGTTTGCGTGATTGGGGGATTTCGCGTCAACGTTATTGGGGGTGTCCCATTCCGATGATCCATTGTACAACTTGTGGGGTTGTTCCTGTTCCACGTGCCAATTTACCGGTTGTGTTGCCTGATGATGTTACTTTTGATCAACCAGGAAATCCTCTTGCACGACATGAAAGGTGGCAGAATGTTACTTGTCCTTCCTGTGGTCAACCTGCCAAACGCGAAACCGATACCATGGACACATTTGTTGACTCTTCTTGGTATTATGCACGCTTTACGGCTCCTTTTGCGCAGGGACCTGTTGACAAACAAGCAACAGCTGAATGGTTGCCTGTGCAACAATATATTGGTGGAATTGAGCATGCCATTTTGCATCTTCTTTATGCGCGCTTTTTTATGCGTGCTATGAAATTGGTCGGTCATGTGACGGTAGATGAGCCTTTTAAGGGGCTTTTTACCCAAGGGATGGTGGTGCATGAAACCTATCGGGATGATCAAGGGTGGGTTTCTCCAGCAGAAATTTCGATTGTTGAAAAAGATGGAAAGCGGTGTGCTTATAAATTAACCGATCAAAGTGAAGTGACGATTGGTTTGATTGAGAAAATGTCAAAATCAAAAAAGAATGTCGTTGATCCTGATGATATTATTGCATCTTATGGCGCTGATACTGTGCGTTGGTTTGTGTTGTCAGATTCTCCTCCCGAGCGGGATGTCATTTGGACAGAATCTGGTGTTGAAGGTGCACATCGCTTTGTACAGCGTGTTTGGCGCCATGTGGCTGTGAGTGCTTCTATTTTAAAGGATGTGGCGCCTTGTGCAGGGCATCAGGGGGCGGCTTTGGAACTCTCAAAGGTCGCACATCGCACGCTTTGCGCTGTAGAAGATGATTTGGAAAAATTCGCTTTTAATCGGGCTATTGCACGCCTTTATGAATTCTTGAATATTATGGCACCGTTGTTAAATAGGATAGAAAGTGTTGACGATGAAATGAAAGCTTCTTTACGTCAAGCTATGGATTTTTTTCTTGCCATGATTGCACCCATGATGCCCCATTTAGCAGAAGAATGTCATGCTGCTTTAGGAGGAAAAACTTTAATGTCTGCGCTTGCTTGGCCTGTCTATGATCGTGCGTTAACCGTTGCGGAATGCTATACTTTGCCAGTACAAATTAATGGTAAAAAACGCGGTGAGGTGAGCGTTGCAGCAACTGCTGATGAGGTGATGATTAAAGAAGCGGTTTTGGCGTTAGATTTTGTAAAGGCGCAGCTGGTTGAAAAGCCTGTGAAAAAAATCATTGTTGTTCCACAAAGGATTGTGAATGTCGTTTTTTAGAAGTTCTATTCTTGTCATTTTAGCTGGTGTATTCACACTGTTGTGTGGATGCAAAGTTGAACCGCTTTACCGTCAAGAGTTGCAGAGTGCAATGACAATGGATTCTGCTTCTTATGGGAATCCTGCTTCTGGATACCCTTCTGGACAAGCTTCTTTGGGGTTAGCGCAAAAGCTTGCTTCTATTGTTGTGGAAGAACCTTCGGATCGTTTTGGTCAAATGGTGCGCAATCATCTGCTTTTTCTTTTGTATGGAAATGGTGCTAAACCTTCTCTACCTACTTATAAATTGGCATTGCAGATATCCGTCTTTACAAGAGAATCTATGCAGATAGAGGTTGATTTCGAGAAAAAGAGAAAGGGACGACCTTCTGTTGGAACTGTTATGAGCAGAGCTTCTTATACTTTGCAGGATATGAAAAATACTCTTGTTGCAAAAGGAACAGCAATGATGAATGCATCTTTTGAGCAACTTCGTCAAGAATATGCAACGCTGCAAGCAGAAGAAGATGCAAAAAAACGTGTTGCGGAAGAGTTGGCTGAACAGATCTTTTTGTTACTTTCAAAAGATCTTTCCAATAAAATTTCTAGACATTAAGCAATATTTTGTCCTGTTTTTTTCCAGTCGTCGAGGAATATTTGCAACCCTTTGTCGGTGAGAGGATGTTTGACTAGTGCTTTTAAGATTGCTGGTGGAACTGTTGCAACGTCAGCACCGCTTAGTGCTGCTTCTTTGACATGATTAACGGTGCGGATTGAAGCGGCCAAGATTTGTGTTTCAAAGTTATAGTTATCATAAATTGTGCGAATTTCATGAAGCAGTTCACTTCCATCATTTCCACAATCATCAAGTCTACCAATAAAAGGTGAAACGAATGTTGCGCCTGCTTTGGCGGCTAATAAGGCTTGATTGGCAGAAAAACAAAGTGTGAGATTTGTTTTTAGTCCTGCTGCTGTGAGAGCTTTACAGGCTTTTAATCCATCGAGTGTTAAAGGAAGCTTGATACAAATATTGTCGGCAACCTTTGCTAAAACAGCTGCTTCTTTCATGATGCTTTCAAATTCCGTTGCTGCAACTTCAGCAGAAACAGGTCCGCTAACGAGAGCACAAATTTCTTTTGTAACATCAAGAATATTGCGTCCTGATTTTAGGATAAGAGAGGGATTGGTGGTAACACCATCAACAAGGCTTAAATTCTGTAACTCTTGAATTTCTTCAATATTGGCGCTATCCACAAAAAATTTCATCTCTAACCTCTTTTTTTTAGCTTTATCCTATTTTTTGTTATGCGCTATTGTTGACTGCAAAAGCAAGAGAAAGAATTAATATCTGTGTAAAGAACAAGAATGCTATGGTGTTAATCATGTATCCGTTTTCGGTAAAGAAATATGATTTATCGTTTCCACACCCATTTCATAGTGTTGCTCGTGATAAGGCATAGAATTCATTGCGTACCAACATTTTTGCGTATTGGCATCTTTGCGTAGCGGTGTTTTTATATTTATGGAAATAAGCTAGCATTATCAAACACTTTGCTCATTTCCTATTTGCGATTGCTCTTGATATTTGAGAGTGCATCATAAGATACCTTCCTTTTTTAGGGGGTATGTTTAACTTTGTTTTTGATGAAAGCGGATGGATTTATTTTGTCGTAAAACACTGTTGAAGAACGCCTGTAAAATTTTACGCATGAAGGGTTTTTTTATGGTCAATTACATTGATTTATTCTGTTTTCCCCATTCTTCAAAAATACGCTTTTGTGCTGCTTGTATTGTTGCTTGATTTTCAATCAAGCTGAAAGATGTATACACGTGTTTTCACTTTTTGGCACAAAGCCAAGGTGAATATTGTAACGGCTCCATTTGCAATATTATTCTCCTTATAATTAAAATCATGGGATACTTTTTTATCAATAAGGATTTACAAATGTTCCTCGATGGGTTTGAAATGAAAAAAAATCATCGTATGGAGGGTTTTTATTACAATAGGTAAAATGATGATTATATCTTTATAAATCAGTTTGTTGAAGATAAATTGAGATATGAGGCGGTAAAAAAATAAAAGTGTGCGTTGGGAAGAGGTCACACTATGGGATCGCTTTGTTGAAGGATGCACTTAACCGATAGCATGTTGAATGCTTAATAGTGATGCGTTTTATTTACACAGAAGAATAGTGCTGTTTTTTTGCTATAGAGTTTTTTATTATAGACGATGAGATTGGTCCTTTTATTGGCACTTTGGTGATGGAATGCGTGTTAAAAAGAATTTTTGTTAGAAAAGTGTTGTGATAAGGGGGGATTGAATCCTGCAATGAATTTTATAAGAGTGTTTAAAGATAAGGTGTAGACTTGTTGATGCTCAATAGGTCGTAGATTGGTTTACAAGATGAATTCAAACATGATAGAGGAAAAGATTGTATCCGTATTGGTTCCTCTTCCTGTTGCTCACGCTTATAGTTATAAAGTTCCATCTTCTATGGAGGTGAACGTTGGTTCCTTTGTTCGGGTTCCGTTGATGGGGCGTGAGCTTTGCGGTTTTGTTGTAGATGTTGGAGAGCAGACAGCCGATGGTCACAAGTCTGCTTCGGTGGCGCGTGAAAAATTACGCTCTCTGCTTCATGTTTTTGATTGCCCCCCATTAAAAGCAGAAATGATCACATTTTTGCGTTTTGTTAGTCGCTATACAATGGCGCCTTTTGGTCTTGTAGCACGATTGGTTTTGTCGGTACCGGCTGCTTTAGAGCCGGAAGCGCAGATGCTGGGTTTGCGATATTGTGGTGGAAATGTAGAACGTCTCACACCAGCGCGGTCACGGGTTTTGGAATTGGTGCGCAGTGAGAAGATATGGACACGTTCTGGTCTGGCACATGCGGCTGGAACTTCGGTTTCTGTTGTTGAAGGTTTAAAAGCGCTAGGAATTTTTGAAGATGTTAAGGTTCCTGCTCCTGATCTTGTGGCAATGCCTGATCCTGATTTTTGTCCCCCTCAGTTGCAGGGAGCGCAAAGTGAAGCAGCAACATTATTGCGGGAAGGTGTTTTATCTTCTCAGTTTCAAGTTTTTTTGCTTAATGGTGTTACGGGTTCAGGAAAGACAGAGGTTTATTTTGAAGCGGTTTCTCAAGCCTTTAAAGAGGGCAAGCAGGTTTTAATTTTATTGCCGGAAATTGCTTTAACACAGCAGTTTTTAGATCGTTTTTATACACGTTTTGGCGCTGCGGCAGCAGAATGGCATTCTGATTTGACGCCACGTCGTAGAGAACGCGTCTGGCGACAAGTTGCAGAAGGGCGGGTGCGTGTTGTTGCGGGGGCTCGTTCGGCGCTTTTTCTTCCCTTTCATGAGCTTGGCTTGATTGTTGTCGATGAAGAGCATGATAGCGCTTATAAACAAGAAGAGCGCATTTTTTATCATGCGCGTGATATGGCTGTTGCACGGGGCTCTTTTGAGCATTTTCCTGTTATTTTATCTTCAGCCACACCGTCGATTGAAAGCCAAGCCAATGTTTTAAAAGGGCGTTATCAAAAGGTGCATTTACCTTCCCGTTTTAAAGAAGCTGCACTTCCACAGTTGCGGGTGGTTGATATGCGCCAAGGAGGGGTGCAAAAGGGGCGCTTTATTTCCTTTGCTCTTGAAAGGGCTTTAAAACAAACGCTTGATAAGGGCGAACAAGCTCTTCTTTTTCTTAATCGTCGTGGTTATGCACCTTTAACTTTATGCCGAATTTGCGGACATCGTTTTCATTGTACCGATTGTTCAAGTTGGTTGGTCGAACATCGTGCGCAAGGGCAACTGAAATGTCATCATTGTGGATATCATGAACCACTTCCTCAAGCCTGTCCTGAATGCGGGACATTAGATCATCTCGTGGCTTGTGGACCGGGTGTGGAAAGAATTGCCGAAGAAACACAAATGCTTTTTCCTCAAGCGCGATCATTGATCCTTTCAACAGATCTCAAAGGAGGGATTGGGAAGTTGCGAAGCGAATTACAAGCCATTGCAAATGGCGATGTGGACATTATTATTGGAACACAGTTAGTCGCTAAAGGACATCATTTTCCCAAGCTCTCTCTGGTTGGCGTTATTGATGCTGATCTTGGTCTTGCCAATGGCGATTTACGCGCAAGTGAACGTACCTATCAGCTGCTTTCTCAAGTTACCGGAAGAGCAGGGCGTGTGGGATTGAAAAGTTTAGGATTATTGCAAACTTATCAACCAGATCATCCGGTTATCAAAGCCTTACTTGCATGCCAGCCAGAAGATTTTTACACACGTGAGATTGCAGCGCGTCAGCATTATCATTTGCCTCCCTATGGGCGGCTTGCCTCTTTGATTATCTCTGCACAACAGCGCCAAGCAGCAGAACATTATGCGCGCGCATTGCGTCAAGCAGCGCCACGGGAAAAAAATATCTCGGTTATGGGACCAGCAGAAGCGCCTTTGGCTTTGGTTCGGGGGCGTTATCGTTTTCGGCTTTTGCTGCAAGGACAGCGTTCTTTTGATATACAAGGGTTTATACGTGCAATGCTTAGCGGTACACCCAAAATGCCCAGTTCCGTTCGGGTTCAAATTGATATTGATCCGCAAAGTTTTTTCTAAAACCAGTATCGCATAAAGTGAAGGTCTCTTTGCTTAAGGTGCTTTACTTGAACTCTTATATTATTCAGAATAAGCATTCAGGCAGCAAAATATGATACATGTACATTGCATTAAGTAGAGCTACGGGAAAAAATATCTTTGTTATAAAACCAGCAGAAGCGCCTCTCTTCTTCGAGGGCACTATCATTTCGGCTTTTACTCCTTTTTTGTATGAGGGACAGTATTCTTTTGATAGGCGGATTCTTTTTATAAGGGCTTAAAATGCTTAGCTGTACACCCAAAATACCCAGTTCCGTTCGCGTTCAAATTGATATTGATCTATGCTTTTTCTAAATCAGTGCAATATAGTGCCATATAAAGTGACGCTATGTGGGCTTAATGAGGGACGTGTTTTTGATGTTATTTGACCTTAAAGCCTTATGAAGCAGCGTTCATAAGATGTATCAGCGCTGTACGAGTCGTACCTGCGTTTGTATGCTAGATTAGGGCGAGAATATTGTATATATCTATTTTATTTATCTTTGACGAGAACACAGACTCATTTTGGAACGTGAAGGTCAAAATGAGCATTCATCGTTGTCATTTTTATTCATTCGGCTCTAGAATTTTCAAAAGCGTCCATAATAATAATTTTTATAAATAATAAATATTGATTTATAGTGATAATATGCCGTTATTCATATTATAGTCTCAACTATCGTAGGATTCTCTTATTTAAAATCTATTTATATTGATCAATCAAAACCATTCGTTTGCATGTTACAGATGGGGGAGCCTGTGTCGCGTAAAACTATACAAGAGAGGACCAAAATACCTAATCATCTCAAGAATTAAGGGCTGTCGTAAAATTGGGAGATGGCAAAGTGTGTGATGGTGCCGGCTTGTTCTTTCATAAGTGTAAAGATGGGGCTGCTCAATGGGGTTACCATTATAGCATTCATAGGCGCTGTCGTGAAATGGAGATTATCCATTGTTTCATGCTTTTATTACTTTCGTTCTCTAATGGGGGCACATTTTTCATGTAAAGCAGAACGCCCAAAGCGGAATATTACAGAACATCTATTGTATTACTACATTCATATGCTTGTTTAAGCAAATGTTTCTCAGCATACTCGAATTCATTTTACGATGTTTTTCGAGTGTAGAATATCAAAGCTTTCATGAATGAAAAAACCACGTTAAGGCTCCCCATCTTTATTTCATTAAGGTATAAAATGGCGCCATTTATTATTTAGCTTTGAGTATTACGAAAACTCTTAGTACTTGAGAGCGTTTATAAGAGGTGTTGTTTTCTTTAATCATTTCCTTTTTTGTTTGTGATGAAGCAAGGGAGTGATTTTGATAAAAAAATTTGAAAAGAGAGAATCTTTCGATATTTGAAGCTCATCCGGTATGAAAAATGATATATTATCATTATAAATCAATGTTTTGTATATTAAAAGAGTGTGCTTACAAGAAAATATTACTTGGTAAAATTTTTTAAAAGGAGTGGGTGTTTGAAGAAAAAAGATCAATTTTTTCTTTAATTTTTAGGAGGATATTCATTGTTTTTTCTTTCTTATCAGTTTGAAATAATAGACTTTTTCAGTCGCCGTCGTCTTTCGTTAAAGGTTTTGTGGTGATAAAGGGAATGTTTTGTTATGGTGACAAGAGCGTTTGGTGACAAGAGCGTTTGAAGAAAAATCAAAGAGAGTGAAAAAATCGCTCAGAGAATGTCAAAAAGAGGCATAAAAAAACTGTGATGCCATCCTGTATATCTAAAAAAATGCTTTTCAAAAATATTTTGAATATTTTATTAAAATTTTTGAAAAGCAGCGATTTGTGGTGTTGCGAGTCGGCTATGTCTATGCTAGAAACCAAGTGATTTTTGTTCTAGGTTTTAAGAAGAAGATTCTTAAGATTGAGAATGTCTGTTTCATTTCATCTGATAACTATCAGAGAGTCGCTCAAGGGAAAGAGGCGGTATTTCGTGTCGGATTCATTTTCTCTCATACCGCTGCCGTTGGTAGATCAACGCTATGCGCAAGCGCTTTTTGATTGCGTTCAAGAAGCCGGAAACGTCGAAAAGGTTGAAAAGGCAGTAGAGGATCTTTTGCTTGTTTTGGAGAATAAGGATTTAAAATTCTTTGTGCTCAGTCCATTCTTTTCAGTTAAAGAGCAAATTAAGGTGATGCAATCTGTTTGTGCAAACATCAAATTTGCTGATAAAAACGCAGGGCAGGTCATTGGTAATTTTTTACGCGTTATTGTAATAAACCGTAGGCTTAGTGCCGTATTTGGTATTTTACATGCTTTCCAGCGTTGTGTTGCACGCGCTCGTAGGCAGGTTACTGCGCAAATTGTTTCTGCGCGCCCCTTAAGTTCTCAACAAAGACAAGAGTTGTGTGAGGCTTTGGAAGGTGTTGTTGGAGGAAAAGTCTTGCTGCACATCATTGTGGATCCAACAATTCTTGGTGGATTAATCGTTCGTGTGGGGTCGTCTCAAATTGATACGTCTCTTCTCACAAAATTGTCTTCGCTTAAGCTTGCATTGAAAAAAGAGGTCAGCTGATGGATATTAGACCATCTGAAATTTCAAAAATTCTAAAAGAGCAAATCAAAAACTTTGACCAAAAGGCTGAGGTTTCAGAAATTGGTTGGGTTCTCTCTGTGGGAGATGGTATTGCTCGCGTTTATGGTTTGGATAATGTCCAAGCAGGGGAAATGGTCGCCTTTCCAAACGGTGTGCGCGGTATGGCACTCAATTTGGAAGTTGATAATGTTGGTGTGGTCATTTTTGGCTCAGATCGTGATATTCGTGAAGGTGATTGTGTAAAGCGGTTAGGCGCTATCGTCGATGTTCCTGTGGGCCCCGCTTTGCTTGGGCGTGTGGTTGATGCGTTGGGAAACCCTATAGATGGTAAGGGGCCCATTAAAGCAACAGAGCGTCGTCGTGTCGATGTTAAGGCTCCTGGAATTATTCCGCGTCAGTCTGTCCATGAACCGATGTCGACCGGATTGAAAGCGATTGACGCACTCATCCCTATTGGACGGGGGCAGCGTGAATTGGTGATTGGTGATCGCCAAACAGGAAAAACAGCAATTTTGCTCGATACATTTTTAAACCAAAAACCTTTTCATGAAAAAGGGGCTGGACGAGAGCAAGATAAAGTTTATTGTATTTATGTGGCTATCGGTCAAAAACGTTCGACGGTGGCACAATTCGTTAAAGTTTTAGAAGAACGTGGAGCGCTGGAATATTCTATTATTGTTGCAGCGACTGCTTCTGATCCAGCACCACTGCAATTTATTGCACCTCTTGCTGGATGTGCTATGGGTGAGTATTTCCGTGATAATGGGCAACATGCTTTGATCGGTTATGATGACTTGTCAAAACAGGCGGTAGCGTATCGTCAAATGTCTCTTTTATTGCGTCGTCCTCCAGGTCGTGAAGCTTATCCGGGAGATGTTTTCTATCTGCATTCTCGTCTTTTAGAGCGGGCTGCAAAGTTGAATGCGGAAAATGGATCTGGGTCGTTGACAGCTTTGCCAGTTATTGAAACGCAAGCAAATGATGTTTCTGCCTATATTCCTACAAATGTGATTTCGATTACTGATGGACAAATTTTTCTAGAGACTAATTTGTTTTATCAAGGAATTCGTCCTGCTGTAAATGTTGGTCTTTCTGTATCGCGTGTTGGTTCTGCTGCACAAATTAAGGCGATGAAGCAAGTTGCTGGCTCGATTAAAGGTGAATTGGCGCAATATCGTGAAATGGCAGCTTTTGCGCAGTTTGGCTCTGATTTGGATGCGTCAACCCAGCGTTTGTTAAATCGGGGTGCGCGCTTGACAGAGTTGTTGAAGCAGCCACAATTTTCTCCACTCAAAACAGAAGAACAGGTGGTGGTTATTTTCGCGGGTGTGAATGGCTATCTTGATGCTTTGGCGGTTTCTGATGTTGCGCGGTTTGAGCAGGGACTTTTGGTGCTTTTGCGTAGTGATTATCAAGATCTCTTAAAGGCAATTGCTGAGCAAAAGCAAATAACAGATGAGCTGAAAGATAAGTTGATAACTGTTCTTGATACTTATGCGAAAAATTTCTCGTGATGAATTGATGGAATGCTTGAATGGCTTCACTAAAAGATCTTAGAGACCGTATCGCTTCGGTTAAAGCAACACAAAAGATTACCAAAGCTATGCAAATGGTTGCAGCGGCAAGGTTGCATCGTGCTCAAGAGGCAGCGCAGTTTGCACGCCCTTATGCGAAGAAAATGGCTGATATTTTGACCAGTGTTGCTGCTGATGTAGATGGTGTTGATGCGCCTGCTCTTATGCGTGGTACGGGGCGCGATGATGTGCATCTTTTGGTGGTGTGTACTGCTGAGCGCGGTTTGTGTGGTGCTTTTAATGTGCAAATTGCTCGTCGTGCACGTGAACAGATTAAGGCATTGTTGGCGGCTGATAAAATAGTAAAAATTATCACTGTGGGTAAAAAAGGCGCGGATATTTTATCGCGTGATTACAAAGGCTTGATAATTGACCATATCGATTTGCATGCTGTAAAGCGAATTGGTTTTGCAGAGGCAGTGATGATTAGTCAACGGATTGTTGATTTATTCAATGAAGGCGCTTTCGATGTCTGTACGCTGTTTTATTCTGAATTTGTTTCCGTAATTAATCAGCGTCCAACAGCTTTGGATTTGATTCCAATGGTTGCTCCAAAAGCAGCTGTTGGGGCAATAGATGTTGTGGAGCAAACCGATCATAACACAGGTTCACAATCGATTGTTTATGAATATGAACCTGATGCTGCGTCTCTTTTAGAGGCCCTTGTACCACGTAATCTTTCGGTGCAAATCTTTCGGGCTTTGCTGGAAAATGTTGCTGGTGAGATGGGCGCCAAGATGACAGCTATGGATAATGCATCGCGCAATGCGGGTGAAATGATTAGTAAATTGACGGTGGCTTATAATCGTCAACGTCAAGCACAGATTACGACAGAATTGATCGAAATTATTGCGGGCGCTGAAGCGCTTTAAATGGAGAAGGTAAGGATTGATGGTAAAAGCAGTAACCTCAAGCAAAGGAACAGAAAAAGGTGAAAAAAAGAAACCAGCTGCTCGTTCCAGCGTGAAAAAAGCCGCTTCGAAATCTCAAGTGGATGTAAAGGCTTCCTCTGTACCTGCGCGTGATGCAGCTAAAGATACACCTGTAAAAAAAGATACATCCGCAAAAAAAGAAGAGCGTGCAAAAGGCGCTGTTGGTGAAATCAAGCAGATTATTGGTGCTGTCGTTGATGTGCAATTTGAAGGTGCATTGCCAAATATTCTCAACGCTTTGGAAACAGAGAATTTAGGTAATCGCTTGGTATTAGAAGTTGCGCAGCATTTGGGTGAAAATACCGTGCGTACGATTGCTATGGATACGACTGATGGTTTGATGCGGGGCCAAAAGGTTGTGGATACAGGCACACAAATTAGCGTTCCTGTAGGAGAAGCAACGTTGGGACGTATTATGAATGTGATTGGGGAACCGGTGGATAATGTGGGACCAATCGCTTCAACCAAAACACGTTCTATTCACCAAGAGGCACCTGAATATGTTGAGCAATCGACTGTTTCGGAAATTCTCGTCACCGGTATTAAAGTCGTGGATTTGTTAGCCCCTTATTCTAAAGGGGGTAAAATTGGCTTGTTTGGTGGTGCTGGTGTTGGAAAAACCGTTCTCATTATGGAGCTTATAAACAATATTGCAAAGGCACATGGTGGCTATTCTGTATTTGCTGGTGTGGGAGAACGTACACGTGAAGGAAATGATCTTTATTATGAAATGATCGAAAGCCGCGTGAATGTGAATCCAAAAGAGAATAATGGTTCAACGGAAGGGTCAAAGTGTGCCCTTGTTTACGGGCAAATGAATGAACCACCAGGAGCGCGTGCGCGTGTGGCTCTTTCAGGATTGACAATTGCAGAAAGTTTCCGTGATGAAGGACAAGATGTTCTCTTCTTTGTGGATAATATTTTCCGTTTCACGCAAGCAGGAGCTGAGGTATCTGCTCTTTTAGGGCGTATTCCTTCTGCTGTTGGGTATCAGCCTACCTTGGCAACGGATATGGGGGCGTTGCAAGAACGTATTACCAGTACAAAAACAGGCTCTATTACTTCCGTTCAGGCAATTTATGTTCCGGCAGATGACTTGACGGATCCGGCGCCTGCAGCGTCTTTTGCTCATTTGGATGCAACAACTGTGCTTTCGCGCTCTATTGCGGAAAAGGGAATTTATCCGGCGGTTGATCCGCTTGACTCTTTTTCACGTATGTTGGATCCATTGATTGTGGGGGAAGAGCATTACACAGTTGCTTGTCAAGTACAAACCATTTTACAACGTTATAGAGCGCTTCAGGATATTATTGCTATTCTTGGAATGGATGAACTTTCTGAAGATGACAAGTTGCTGGTGGGGCGGGCGCGTAAAATTGAACGTTTCCTTTCACAACCTTTCCATGTTGCGGAAGCCTTTACTGGTTCGCCGGGGAAACTCGTTCCTTTAGAAGAGACAATCAAAGGCTTTAAAGGTCTTTGTGCTGGCGATTATGATGATTTGCCAGAAGCTGCTTTTTATATGGTTGGTTCGATTGATGAAGCACTTGAAAAAGGAAAGCGTCTCATGGCAGAGGCTTCTTAGTAAGAAGCTTCTTATTCAAGAAAAAACTGTCATGGGTATTTTTCGTTAAAAAGGACGCATCGTTGAAGAAAACAGAGAGTCCTTATATCGGGTATTGTGGAGATTTTTGTGGAAAACAATAGAGAAGAGCATTTTTTATTTGAGCTTGTATCGCCTGAAAAAATTGTGTTTTCAGAGCAGGTAGTGTCTGTTGTTCTTCCTTCAGCCTCAGGTTATTTGACAGTTATGGCGCATCATGCGCCATTGGTGGCAAGTATTGTGTTGGGTAGTGTTCGTGTTCGCACCTCTTTGGGTGAAAAATTATTTGCTGTATGCGGGGGCGTTGCAAATATTACCTTTTCGGGCTGCTCTTTATTGGTAGAGCACGTTGTGGCTGTAGAGAATCTTTCTTTTGATGCATTAGAACAGCAGATTTTGCAGATTCAAGCGACGTTAGAAGGAGGGACAAGTGATGAGGACAATCATAAAATAGAGTCTTTTTTCCAGCAGTTGTCAGCTGATGGTGCTGTATTGATAGAAGCGTAGCAGAGTATACAGGAAAAGGTGACATGAGCGGAAAAAAGAGTACGGTTGTGTCTGCTAAAAGGAGCGCAAAACCCTTTCCTCGTCCTGGTCGTGTCTTTGCGGGACCTTTGCCAAAGTGCTTTGTTTATATTTTGGCTTCTCTTATTTTGCAATGGGCTTATGGTTTAGGGGCTAATATTGTTCAGTCTAATATTGTCCATCTTACGGGTGATTTTCATGCAACTTTGGCCGAGACGACATGGCTGGTAGCGGCCTATATGGCGCCAAATGTGAGTGTAGCGATTATGTTGATCAAAATCCGCTATCAATTTGGGCTACGCGCTTTTGCTGAATTATCAATTCTTGGCTTTGTTTTGGTTTGCGTGTTGCAGCTCTTTGTTACGGATTTGCGTTCTGCATTGATTATTCGCTTTTTTGCTGGGATTGCTGCTGCTCCTTTGGCTTCGCTTGCGCTGCTTTATATGATGGAGGCTTTTGCTCCAGCAAAGAAGTTTACTATTGGTCTTAGTTTGAATTATATGAATGCGGCTTTAGCGGCACCTTTATCACGTTTGATTTCTCCTGATTTGCTGGAAAATGGTGGTTTTTCCAGTCTTTCCGCTCTGGAAATGGGGTTGGTTCTTATCAGCTTGGTCTGTATCTATACTTTGCCTCTTACTCCTGTTGTGCGTAGTAAGGTTATTCAAAAATTAGATTGGATAAGCTATGGTTTGATTGCTCTTGGTCTTGGATTAAATGCTGTGATCATGTCTGTTGGCATATTGTATTGGTGGTATGAAGCACCATGGATTGGTTGGGGGCTCGCACTTGCTATTTTCTCGTTGGCTATTGCTATTATTATTGAGCTTAATAGAGAAAAACCGTTGATTGATTTACGTTGGATTTTCAGTAAAGAAATGATCCAATCTGTTTTTATTTTATTGATCTTTCATGTTTTTTTATTGGAGCGGTCAAATTTGCCCGTAGGGTTTTTTAATCTTTTTGGTTTACTCAATCGTGAGATGGCGCCCATGTATCTTGCGGTGACATTAGGGATTCTGTTAGGGGGGGCTGTTTGTGTCTTTTTTTTACGGGCGGGGCGTGAGGATTATTTTTATTTGTTATCTTTAGGTTGTTTGGCGTTGGGAGCTTATTTAGACAGTCATGTAAACTATTTAACGCGTCCGAAAGATATGATGTTGAGCCAAGGGTTGGTGAGTTTTAGTTATGCACTTTTTTTGCCTCCTGCTCTTTTCAAAGGGTTTGTGATCGCTGGTGAGCGAGGACCGCGTTACGTTTTAAGTTTTATTGCTGTTTTTTTGTTAACGCAAGTGACAGGGGGATTGATGGGGTCGGCTTTTTTTGGCAGCCTACAGTTTTATTTTGCCCATAAAAACTTTGAGTCCTTAACACAAAATATTATTATTACTGATCCTCTTATTTCTGGTGAGATGAATACTTTATTTTCGCCTTCTTATGGTGTTTCTGTTCCCAATGGCTTGAGAAGTGAGCAAGGTACTTCTATGTTGATAGAGAAATTTAAGTTAACAGCAAATATTTTTGCTTATGATGACGTTTTTCGGCTTTATTTTTATATTTCAATGGTTGTATTCGTTATTTTTCTTGTCACAATGATTGTTAAGTCATGCTCTTTGCGCGCATTAGAAAAGTAGAGTAATGTCATAGAAAGAGGGGTGCAAAAAAATGATAAAAACATTACGGTCAAAAGCTACGGTTGTTGCATTCCTATCGGGTATTACGGGTGTTTTGCTGATTTTGTGGGCTTGGAGACTTCCTCCTTTTGTGAGTAACATTCAAATAACCGATAATGCTTCCATTAAGGGCAATGTTACTCTGGTTAGTTCACAGATCTCTGGGGTGATTGCACGGATTTATGTGCAAGATTATCAACGCGTTGAAAAGGGAATGCTGCTCTTTGAGCTCGATGATTCTCTTTTTCGCCAGCAGCTTGCACGGGCACAGGCTGTTCTCGATTCAAAAAATGCAAAACTGGCAAGTATTGAATTACAAGCACAGCTTTTGCAGGGCGAGATTAATACAGCAGAGGTGGAGTTGGCGCGTTCACGAGCATTTTCAAATGTTGTTCCAGATAGTAAAAAGTTAGGTTTTGGTGATGCGGCAAGTTCTGTTTCTCGTCCTCTTTCACAACTCTTGACAGCTCTCGAAACAAAACGCCAATTGCAAAAACAATTGGATCTTGAACGGCAAAGTTTACAGTCAGAAATTTCTGGAGCGAAGGTGAGTGTTGAGTTGGCAAAACTTAATCTCGATCATACAAAGATTTTATCTCCTCGAACAGGCTATATTGGATTAGTTGGAGCGCGGGTAGGGCAATATGTTATGCCGGGGACACAATTGGTCTCTGTTATTTCTGATGATATTTGGATTATTGCTAATTATAAGGAAACGCAACTTTCTCAGATGCGTGTGGGACAACCGGTTGTTTTTTCTGTTGATGCATTGAACAACAAAAAGTTAACAGGGCGTGTGGTTCGTTTTGCACCTGCTACAGGCTCAGAGTTTTCATTGTTAAAAACGGATACGACAATTGGTAATTTTATCAAAATTGCGCAACGTATTTCAGTACGAATTGCTTTAGATCCTGGACAGGAAGGGATTGAAAAACTCATTCCTGGCATGTCCGTGGTTACCTATGTAGATACTTCGCAGCGAGTCGATTCTGGAGGATAAAATTTTGGGTTTTTTCAGTTTAATTTTTGCGTCATTTACTTATAGCAAATGGATATTCACGTTAGAAGATTTCGTTTGGTTTGCTATACTACATCTTTTAAAGCTCTTAAGCTTCTTATTATTCTATTTCATGATGTAAAATAATGTGCCTTAGAATATTAAAGCGCATGCATCTTTACTCACTTCCATTTCTTTTGAAATAACTCAGTAGGGGGGGATGGAGTATTGGAAGCTTTGCCTGTCGTTTCTAGCAACATCATCTTTTGAGGTGTGGAAAGGAGGCTCTTCTTTTTATCTGAGTGTACTCTTTATGTGATATTTGCAATGATGTGAGGCAGATCATTGAAAAATCTATCTCTGACAGATGTGTTGTTATTATCAATGTGTATTGTGTGTATAACAATGATGCTAAGTTTGAAAACTGTCGCAATAATCTAGCTAAAAAACGCTTATACATAATATTGTACTTTACGGGGACACACTATAGAGCGTATAAAATGTAGTTACCGGAGCAGATATAGCCGATGAAAGATGTGTGGTGTTGTCTATTTGTCTTTGTAAGGGACTAAATCGTTATCTATCTAGGTCAATATGCCTTCGTTTTCTTTTTGTTTTTCAGTTCCAAATATTTTACGAATATTCTCTTGTTATGTTCACTGTAATTCTTAAAGTTTAGCTCGTCCTCTAACTTCACTTTCAGCTCTCCGTTTTTCAGCTTCAGCTTCCCATTTTCATATTCGGCTTTTCGTTTAGCTTCCTCTTCAGCTTTTTCTAACGTTCTATGGCAAGTTCATGATCAGCTACTCGTACGTTTTCACAATTTTTTTTAGTTTAATGACTATAGAGTGGTTGGGTATAATCTTTGTGTCGTTTTCTAATTTTCCTTGTTGGGTTATTGCCGAGGCTTTCATTTGTAGAACTCGTATTCGTGAATCTGTAGGGCTGCGTAGAGTGTTTGAATGGGCTGAATTTGATCAGTATCTTTAGGACTTTTAAGTTGATCAATAAGCTGTTTTATGGTTTTTTTGTTTTTCACGCGCTTTTTCGTAAATAGCTTGTTCTATGTTGTGTTTTGGCTTTTTGTTCATCAAAAATATCAACTGCGGCTTTTGATTTTGCGTTTTTTAATGGCTCTTTAGTATAAGAATTTTTCTTTCCTCTTTTCAGTATTTTTGCTGCTGCTGATACCTGTCAATTTTTGAAAGTGACTAAAATTAGAGCGATGGAGGCCATGACTCTTTTGCTTTTTGAATGTTCTTTGAAGAGCTGCGGATGTTTTATTTAAGAAACCATGTCGTTTTTTTATTTCATCGAGTGGATTTTTAAAATGTGCAAGCTGTTGTTTTTCTTGTTTAATCTGTTCTATATTTTGGCAAAATGAGTTGGAAAAAAATAGAAGAATTATTGCAAATACGCTCGTGTGAAATTCAAAGGAAAATGCAATGATTGTTGTTGAGAAACATTTCTTTTGTCTAAAGGTATTTTTTATAAAAAATACCTGGTAGTGAGAGGAGTGTGGGTTTTCAATATCAAAATATCCTCCCCTTTCCCCAATTAAAATGACAATCGGGGGCGTATAGAGTAAAAGTGTAAGCTTTTCCAGTATTAATTCTTTATTTTTAGTCTATATACACAATGAAGTTTTGGGAAGGCTGGGAAATTGGGGGAAGTTTTGGATTGAATATTTGAGTTGTTATCTTATTGTCCCGTGAATATCCTCATTTTAGGTGTGGTATCAGGCATCTTTTTGATGCGTTAAGTGTTTGTGTGGGGAGCACATTCGTTGTAGGGCTTGTTTGTTGCCTTTAGAAATGTTTTCCTTTGAGGGGTGGTGATGTGAATCGCATGCGTTGATAGGTTTCCGATAGACAAAAGCTGGATTATAGACTGGCTGGATGGCTGGAAAACTTATCCTTTTGGGAGAGGGCGTAAAGTTAGGAGAAAGACGTAAAGTTTATATTTTGTAAACCATAAAAATGCCCGCTTTGAATCGGGCATTAAAAGGGAAGGTTATTGATTGCGTTATTAATGTTTACGGATTAGCAAGAAGCTTACTAAAACAATTCCTGCTGCTAATGCGAGGGTTTTTTTAGGATTTTCTTTCGCTTTTTTCTTTAATTCTGTAGCATGTTCGTTGAGGTGATAAAGTGCGTGACGGCCTTTTTGTTTCCATGTGTTAAACAGCTCAGAAATGTTTTCAAAGCTATCATTTTGAAAACTCCAATGATTTACGGGGACCAGCTCTCTTTTTAATTGTGCTATACGTTTTTTAATTTTAGCATTTTTTCTATGGGGTGAAAATAGACACATTTATTGACTCCTTCATGTGTTAAATTGTTGCGTGACAGTTGGAATTGTGTTTGGGGTTTTGCTATAACGGCTTGAAAATTGAAAAGTTGCATTGATAATGCCGCGCGTGGGTGAGATGAAAATTAAGAGTTTGAGTTTAATGAGGCATTTTTTAATGTGTCCGAGTTCTTTTCATGATGGTTTTTGTTAAGGATGTAAGGTAAAAATTTTTACAAGATGGTGTAAGATTCATCATAAAGATGGTGGGCGATGTCTTCATTTTTTTGTTTGTTTAAAGTGTTGGGATATCTTTTGGCACTTGAAATAGTTTATAAGGAGTTTTTATCTACATATTCTCTTGTGGCTGTAGGGAGTGGTATTGATTGATTCAATTAAGAAGATTTAAAATGAGGAAATCTTACGATATTTGGGTTTAGCATTCAAATTTGTAAAAAATAGATTATTATAAATCAATATGTTGGATTAATTTGGCGATGTCTTTCATGCATTTTAAAAATGGCGCTTTGATGGGTGTTATCTGTTGTGTTGTAAAACACTGTTTTGTGATGACGTTGATGTAAGGTATCGGCATACAACTTAAAAATACAGTATTGTCTCTGTTTGGTTTCAGTTTCTTTTTGAATCAACCAAGTGTAGAAGTATAAACTTGAACAGAAGTAGTAGAACTTATCCGGTGCGTCTATAGAATGATCCACCTATGAGTTGAATTGCATCAGTGTTAGTAGGTAGAACCTTTTGAGAGCAATCTGTTAAGATTGGTGGGCGGTGTAATTTTCGTCCTTTGAAGCGCGGAGGAAGTCAATGTAAGTAATGATTGATAGCGCAGGTTTTAAAAATTTGAGGACTTGATGAATACGACCTATTTTTTATCTAAACCACTTGAGCGTCGTCGATCTGTTGGTGTTGCTGTTGGTGATGTGATCATTGGGGGGCAGAGCCCGATAGTTGTACAGTCAATGACCAATACAGATACCGCTGATGTTGATGCAACTGTTGCTCAAGTGGCTGCTCTTTGGCAAGCTGGTTCACAATTGGTTCGAATTACTGTTGATCGCGATGAAGCGGCGGCTGCTGTACCAAAAATACGGGAGCGATTGGAGAGGTTAGGATTTTTTGTACCATTGGTTGGGGATTTTCATTATATTGGTCATAAGCTTTTATCTGAGCATCCTGCGTGTGCTGAGGCGCTTGCAAAATATCGCATCAATCCTGGAAATGTTGGTTTTGGCGCAAAAAAAGATCGTCAATTTGCAGAAATTATTGAGATTGCTTGTCGGTATCATAAACCTATTCGCATTGGCGTGAATTGGGGCTCTCTTGATAATGCATTGTTAACACGGCTTATGGATGAAAATGCACAGCAAGAAAATCCTTTATCGGTTGCTGAAGTGATGCGGGAAACTGTTGTGCAGTCTGCTCTGCAATCGGCTCTTTGCGCTGAAGAGATGGGGTTGGGACGTGATAAAATTATTCTTTCTGCTAAAGTGAGTGACGTCCAAGATCTTATTGCTGTTTATACCACCTTAGCGGCGCGTTGTGATTATGCTCTTCATTTGGGATTAACGGAAGCTGGGATGGGAACAAAGGGCGTTGTTGCTTCTTCGGTGGCTTTGGGCATTTTATTACAGCAAGGGATTGGCGATACGATACGAATTTCCTTAACGCCAAAACCTGGTGGTGATCGGACACGAGAAGTAAAGGTGGGGCAAGAACTTTTGCAAGTGATGGGGTTTCGGCAATTTTTGCCTGTTGTTGCGGCTTGTCCTGGTTGTGGGCGCACAACCTCAACGGTCTTTCAACAATTGGCGCAAAAAATTGAAGCAGATTTATACAAAAATATGCCTATTTGGCGTGAAAAATACCCTGGCGTTGAAAGCTTGAAGGTTGCTGTGATGGGATGTATCGTCAATGGACCGGGGGAGTCAAAGCATGCGGATATTGGAATCTCTTTGCCTGGAGTGGGGGAAAGTCCTGCGGCACCTGTTTTCATTGAGGGACAAAAGGTAAAAACTTTGCGGGGTGATCACATTGCTGAAGAATTTGAAGCGCTTTTGAGTGATTATATTCATACACGCTTTGGGCAAGGTTGAGGTAAAAATCGCATAAGGTTGAAGTAAAAATGGTGTGTCGTTTTTTAAAACAAGCTGTCTTCAATGTGAAGAGGGTGCTGTTGTATGCTGCTTTAGCTATGGTCAATACTGTTGTTGGTTGCTTATTATTTTAGGTAAAACCAGATGATATACCTGTTTTAGAATCAGAAGCTTATGAAGGATATTAATGAGTTTAAGTGTGTTAAGACTATTAAGCAAAACGATATGAATACTTTAATAGATCCGTAAATGTTGTTGCTGGTTTTTTGGCTGCTCTTGAGACAGTAAAATATTTAACGGATTCTTCAAATATCAAATTATAGAAAGAACATTGTTTATTGATTTTTCAGGCATTTTCCCAGCATTTTTTGGGGTATCAAATTGATAGGATTGGAAATCCTTATAGCGATTATAGTCCTATTTGTCGTAAAATATAAGCTTTTATATTGATATAAAATGATGTATACGGGTGCCTTTTTGGGCGTTATTGGGGGAATGCATGACAAGTATATTAGCGTTTGGCTTTTTATTTAATGGTATAAGGATTTTAACTGGCGCCTTTATTGTCTTTTATATGCTTGAAAAAGGCTTAACGCTTATTGATATAGGTGTCATTAAGTCGTTTCAGGCTTTTATTATGATGGTTACCGATATTCCTCTGGGATATTTTGCTGATCGAAAAAGTTATAAAATATCGATCGTTTTGGCAGCTGCTTTTGCTGCTACATGGCTCTTTCTCATGGGATTTTCTACAAGCTTTTATGGTTTTCTTTTGGCAGAAACTTTTAATGCCTTATCGCTAACATTAATTGCTGGGGCTTATAATGCTTTACTTGTTCAATATGCAAAAGCAAAAGTGACATCCACTAAAAAAGTGCTTGGTTCCAGCTCTCAATATAATTACATCGGCATGTTTATATTCAGTTTAATCGGGGCATATTTTGCTGATTATTCTAGCCAATATATATGGTATATCGCGGCGTTTTTAATGTTGATGACAACACTATTTGGTTTGTTTTTTCTTGATGACTTGAAGGGGGAGAAAAAACCAAATAAAGCGAATTCTCTCATTTGTGAAGCTAAGGAGATGTTATCTATTTTTATTAAAGTTCCTTATATCTCTTTATGCTTTTATTTTTCATTGATTTTTTTCAATATATTCTCGCAGTATTGGCAGTGGATATTTAAAGATTATGATATTAATGTCACTTATTTTGATCTTGGTGTGACATTTTCATTGATATTGCTCTCTCAGCTCTTGGCTAGTTTTCTCTTTACAAAACTAAGTGAAAGAGTGAATTTTATTTTACTGTTGTTTCTTTCGGCTTCACTGATTTTTACCATTGCTTTCTTTGAACCAAGAAAAGAAATTGCTGTCATTTTAGTCTGTATGATTTTTTATCTCATTAAGTATACATATCTTCGTGTAGAAGTTGTTTTGCATGATAGTATTAGTGATCATTTCAGGGCTACATATGAATCTTTCTTGTCAACCGTTGGGAGGTTTAGCTTATTGGTATTTTTTTACATGAGTGCGTATATGGTCAATATATTTGGCTTTTTCTCACTCGTTTATATTTTTGCTATTTATTTATTGATTTACTTGTTGGCGGTATTTTTTTTAGAAGGAAATCTCAAAAAAGTTCAGTGAAAATAGTAACGTATTATCACGTGTGTTTCATGGGGTTTCATAGTGGGGCAAGGCTTTTATTTATTAAGGCGCATCGTTGTTTTTGCATGTTGAATGGAAAAGAAGAATGTTATTCGTTATTTTTATTTAAAATCTATGTATGTTGAAGTAATCAAAGTCATCCGCTTGTCGTTATAAGTGGGCGTGGCATAACAATCATTACAAAGGAAATAAAAATGCTGCTCATGAATATTGCGCCAAGAGTTGCTGACAAGATTGGACGTTGATAAAGAAAATGATTGTGCTGGATTATATGCTTATTAAGGAATGGTGATGGAGCATTTTCCTATTTTCATTGGTTACTTGCTGGTAACACTTTATCGCACTAGAGCTGATTTAAGCAGTCGGACAATTTATAGCCTGTCCTCATAAGAATTCCCTTATGATCGATTTTGATATTTTGATGATCTATTTTATTGTTGGTATATTTAGCGGATTTTACCATTGCCTCCTTTAAAATATCAATCATCTTGTTGAGATAACAACATCTTTCATTCTCATTTTTGAGTATTTTCTCTTTGGTTGCGGCGTTAGCTCTGTATTTTCTGATGTTAGAAAATACCCTTAATCCAGATAATAAACCTATTTACGGAAATTTTAAATGGCACTCCCTCTTTGAGAGGGAATAAAACCACGTAAAGAAATATTGTTGAGTACAATTTGCTATAAATAAGCCACAAGAAACCAGCACATATTGATATATTTGATAGGAATCTGTTAAGCTGTACAAATTATGGTTATTAAAAGGTAAAACGATGAAATCGTTATCCGTAACGCATATTGTAACATTTATAACTCTTTTTTCTGTATCTGTGTTGTTGGGGTGTACACGCGTAGATAGTCTAGAGCAGTACGATAGACTTTACGAAGAATATATCAGTGAAAATTACGAGACTTTTGAACATTTTCAAAAGCATGAACAAGCAAAAAAATTTGTATACAGCCATGGCTATCAGAATATCGTACCAAAGTTTGACATTATACGGCATCGTCACATACTGATTGTTTTATGTGGACGCTTTGTTAATTTATTGCGTGGTGATTATAATGAATGGATATCAGCAGATATGTTACTCAATGTCATAAGCAGTTTGCGGAATGACTATAATTGGAGAGAAAGCGATTTTATTTGGGCATATAATATGTCCATGAACTCTACGGATCCCATGATTGATTACGCGAAAAAATTTCTTAATTCTTCCAGCGGAAATGGCATCAGCCCAACAACACAAATTATTGACCTTGTGTCTAGTATGAGAGCTGGTCATGGTGACAACACTAAACAAATAGCGCGTTTTTGCATAGAGCTAAACACGATATATGACATGATGAAACCAAGAAGAATTTACAAATGACATTTAATGGGTAAAATTCTCTCGAAGGATATTAAATGTCTATAATACTTTTGATAATTGCGGCATTTTCTTATTTATGTTGCATGTTTTTTTATTATGGCTTCAAAAGGTGGACATATTTTCCAGCTTTGGCAACAGGCATAGGTTCACTTACAATGATGCTCTTCATTTTAATAAGAAAATTTCACTTGAAGGAGGAAATTTACACTTAGCTTGAAAAAATTACTTATCATAAATTAAATTGCGCTATTATATATAATAATAAGGATTTTCTTTATCTTTCTGTTTCAATGATCATTCTCTGTTTAATCTTATCAATTCTCTTTTTATGCGATGAATTGAATAAACGAGATAAAGAGTGTGACGAATTAAAGTTGTACAGTGATCGTGATTATTATTAAATTGAAGTTATTACACACTTTTGTAAAACTGTTTCTACTTTTGAAGGAGTGGTGCGCCGGCACTATCACGCACTTTGTTAGCTTCCAATGTTGCTACAGCCCTTGGCTCTTGAGATGATTCATAAGAGGTGTTTTTAAATCCTTTCTTTGATGTCTTGCTTCACACGCCAGCTCCGCTTGTGACGTGCAAGCAAGTGATTTGATTGATACAACATACACAGATTTGAAATGAGAGAATCTTACGATATTCGGGGTTCTTATTCAAGTTGAACAACGCTAAATTATCATTATAAATAAATGTGTTGTATTATTCTTGCTAAGAAAAGAGAGATCGGTAATAATACTGCTTTGATCTTTCGTTCTATTGAAATTGATGACTTTATTTATCCTGTTATGCTGTAACATACAGTCATTTAAGGGGTGGTGAAGGTGTCCTGTTTGATATATTAAGTATTTTAAGAAGTGCATGGTGAATATTCTTAAGTCTTGTTTATTGTGTCTTTAGTTTAAGTGAATCGCATGCGTGGAAAGCGAGAGAAACCTACTCGGTAGGAAACTAGACTGTTTACAGAGTAGATTGGGTTAAAAGACTTTGTTCTTTGAGGGTGGCATAAAAATCAAAATAGCCATTGTGTTCATTTTTTCTGATATTTTAAATACGAGCTTCAAAAAAATGATGCTTGAACTAAACAATGAGAACTTTTGTAAAAGTGTTTTTAGAGAGCAAGCAATACACGAGTGAATTTACAGAATATAACCATATTTGATCTTCTACAACAAGATAGCGTGGAAAGGCATAAAAATTACGATTCTCTACTGAGGGCATTTACTTAGAGCATTGTACTTCTTTTATTGTTTTTTACGGGTTTATAAAATGCCTTGTTTTATACTTATTCTGTTTATTTTTTGCCTTATCGTTAGAAGATTAAAGACATAAAGGAGAAAACGAGTTTTCCTCTTTCGGTTGTTTTTTATTTGGCTTTAAAGCATAGTGATTGCGCATTGTTTCACATTTTCTTTCATTCTTTAATGGAAGGCATTTTTCATGCAAAATAGGATATCCAGAATGCACTTGTGTTATAAATTCACGGCGCTTGTTTTAATGAAATTTTTCTCAAGATTTGTCGTATCCATTTCATGATAAGGACTATAATGGAGATTAATTGTAACGTTTCTTTGAAAAGTCTATTATGCTTTCAACAAAGATGATGGTGTACACTACGTGCAATAGGGCGGATGAAGTTTAATTTTTGCGTATTGCACTAAAGTGTGCTGCTTGTTGGAGGGGGAGAGCTTTAGCGCCAAAAGGATGTAAGAATGCTTCTGCCTTACTGATGAGTGTATCTCGCTTTTTTTGAGTTTCTTCAATGCCATAAAGATGAACAAAAGTGGCTTTTTGTGCCGTTTCATCTTTCCCAGCAGTTTTTCCTAGGGTTTGTGTGTTGGCGGTGACATCAAGAAGGTCATCGGTTAATTGAAAGGCTAAACCAAGATAAGTACCAAAATCAGTAAGCTTTTCAGTTAATTCTTTAGATGCATTGCCAATGATGGCACCTGCTTGGCAAGCAAAGCTTATCAGGGCTGCTGTTTTCATGTGTTGTAGAGTGATGATGTCAGTACTTTCTTGCGGTCTTTTTTCAGCTTCAAGGTCCAGCATTTGTCCACCTAACATACCGCCAAGTCCTGCCGATTGTGCAAGAGACGTGATCAGCTTGATTCTAATATCTGTAGATAAAGTACTAGCTTTATGGGCAATGATTTCAAAGGCAAATGTTAAGAGAGCATTGCCTGCTAGAATTGCTGTTGCTTCGTCAAATGCTATATGGACGGTGGGTTTTCCACGCCGGAGTATATCGTTATCCATAGCGGGAAGATCATCATGAATGAGCGAATAACAATGGATACATTCTAAGGCACATGCAACATCAAGAGAATGTTCTACAGGGACATCAAAAAGTGCAGCACTTTGAATTACAAGAAAAGGACGCAAGCGTTTTCCACCGTTCAGCACACCATAGCGCATGGCTTTGATTAAGTTTTTAGGGCGTGAAATTTCACCATTTTGGATTTGATCACTTAACAGGGTATCAAGCCGCTTTTCAACGGTCTGTCCATGTTTTGCAAGAAGGGTAGTAAATTTGTGCATTCTTGCTTCCTTTGTTTTTACAAAAATGAAATTATGAAGTTTAAGAGACAGAGAGAAAGGTTGTCGCTTTTTCTTGTTTTCATAAATTGGCGTTGTTTTTATTAAAAATCAATTTCTCTTTTTATCCGTATCTCTACTGTATGTGCAAATCCCTTTTTAAACCAAATAAAAATTAAATGAAGGTCTTATGAGAATGCTTTCATTGGTGTATAAAATTTTAAAATTTTGCGGTGTTTTTGATACTTATTGGATCATTGTGACATCATTTTTTATAAAAAGAAGGTCATTTTAGTAAGAGGGGGATCATTTTGACATTGCCTCTTCTTTTTTATCAGTGTATAATATTTTTAAATTTTATGGTGTTTTTAAATGAAGCATTGTCATTTTTGACATTGCTTTTTCTGTTTTAATGGATTTGGAGTGTCTTTTTATGGCTGTACCTAAACGAAAAACCTCTCCAGCGAAGAGGGGCATGCGCCGTTCGGCTGATGCTCTGAAGGCGCCGACTTATATCGAAGATAAAAATTCTGGTGAATTGCGTCGTCCTCATCACATTGATTTGAAAACGGGAATGTATCGCGGACGTTCCGTTTTAGTGGTTAAAGACTGAGCGTTTTCTTTCTTTTCCAGTGGTGAACTTCTTTTATTTCATCGATCAATGCACGCTTGGGGCGTGCATTTTCGCTTTAAGGTGAATGTTGAGGTTCTCTTGCATCGTCTTCTATCGATGTGGAACAGGGGATGTATCGTGGACGTTCTGTTTTAGTGGTTAAAACTTTAGCGTTTTCTTTCTTTTCCAGTGGTGAACTTCTTTTATTTCATCGATCAATGCACGCTTGGGGCGTGCATTTTCGCT
>NZ_JBHIOE010000005.1:61528-122408 GCF_042195335.1 Bartonella sp. CL25QHWL
TTAAGATGAATGTTGAGGTTCTCTTGCATCGTCTTCTATCGATGTGGAACAGGGAATGTATCGTGGACGTTCTGTTTTAGTGGTTAAAACTTTAGCGTTTTATCTCTTTCAGTGGTAAGTTTCTCTTGATTCATTAGTGAATGCATTGGGTAAGATGCGTTTTTCGCTTTTTCTTGGGAACATATGTGGGATAAAGTTTTGCCGTAGAGAAATGATTCTATTGTGGGAGATGATTTTCTTGTTTTCTTGAGAGGCTATAAAGGGCTACTTGTATCAGTGTCTTTTATGATGACTTCGTTAAGAGCTTGGGTATTGATATAAGTTAGCTCAGTAATAGAATCATTTTGTATCGCACTTAATCTTTATTGATTATAGAGAGAATCCTATTAGACCGTAAAATATCATCGTTTAAGGCAGTTGATCTATGTAAGGCTTTAAGCATATCGGTGTTTTTTATGAGAATATTTAAGGCAATGGTTGTCTATAGGCTTATATTGTGACATGTGATTCTCCTTAAAAAAATAGAGATCGACATCACATTGATTTATAAAGATCATTTGTTGTTTTGCGCCTTGAATGGAAGGTCTATCGTAGGATTTTCTCATTTCAAATTTCTCTCATGTTGAATCAATGACAATCACTTGCTTTTCGGTCACAAGTGGGGATGGTATGTGAGTAAAAACTCTATAAAAAAGGAAAAAATGTCTATAATGAATACTTTCAAATGTAAGAATTGTTGTAACATTGGGATTAAGTGTATGCTGATGCCAGCGTGCTTTCTTATGAGCAGAAAAGAGACAACCGTTACAAGACAGAAGGTGTACACATTCAATGATCTTTAGTGCTTTTGATTGATAAAGGTACATGAGACTTTTCTATGAATATCACGCTGTCTTTTCATATTTTTGAACTAAGAATTGTCCATATATTTTTCTTATTTTTGTGAATATAAGGGATTTGTTGCGAACAGCTTGTAAAAATAAGTAAACTTAAAACCAAATGTGTTGTGTATGGGGATGAGCAAAGTATTTTATCAAAGCCGGTACGACTCTCCAGTTCATAGCTGGTTTATGAGTGATTTTATGGTGGTGCTTACCTAAGTTTATGATTTTTTTGTTATCTGTTCATTACTAGACAACACATTGATTTATATATATAATTCACTGTTTTCATATTGAATTAGAACCCCGAATAACGTAAGATTCACTCATTTCAAATCTCTCTATCTAGAATCAATCAAAACCACTCGTTTGCACGTCACAAGCGGGATGAGTGTGTGGATAAAATTTGTATAAGAAAGGACTCTTATGAATTGTCTTAAGAGCCAAGGGCTGTAGCGCAACACCCACGAGCTGACAAATATAACGATGGTGCCGGCTTGCTTCTTCACAAACGTAAGAGATGGGGGTGGTGTCAATGGATTTACCGTTATACCTTTCCGGGGGCTGCGAAATGGGCTTGGGTGCCTTGAGAGATGTTTCTTTAAAACAAGCCCGTAATTGGCAACTGGGTGGCGGGCTGTTTTACGTGAGGGGCGTGATCCCATTAAAGAACGCAATAAACATAAAGCGTGAGGCAATAAGTAATCTCCATTATTTAAAAGATATTGCTCTAGATGCTTTTGAAAGCCGTAAAGCTGAATTAAAAAATGATGGTGAGGCTTGTGATTGGTTTTTACACTTACGCCTCCATATTCTCCCTAAATTAGGCTGTCTGCCCGTTTCAGAGATTACGCAAACTGAGATACGCAATACGCTTTCTCCCATTTGGCATGCAAAAGCTGGAACAGCTCAGACAGCACTGAAGCGTCTTAATCTTTGTCTTAAACATACGGTTGCCTTGGGTTTTGATGTTGATTTACAAGAAACGATAAAAGCATGCGCGCTCTTAGGGAAACAACGTCATAAAACGTAAAATAGACCAGCTATGGATTGGAGAGATGTGCCGGTTTTTTATCAGTTACTCTGTAAAACACAAAACATAACACAACTGGCTTTGCGTTTACTTATCCTGACAGGCGTTCATACTAATCCTTTGCGTCATATTCGTGAAGATCAGATTGAAGATGATATATGGACAATTCCTGCTGAGAATATCCAATCTTTAGCGGTTTGTTTGAAACAGAGATTGAGACTTTTAAGAGTTCTATGAATCATTCTAGATTTTATGTGTCCGATTGGAGTAAGAATATTGCGTATATCTCGTAATCTCTGAAATGAGAATATAACCTCATTTGGGAAAAATATAAAATTGAAAGGGCAATGCCAACGTTCATTTTTATTGTTATTTTTTAAGTGAGCGTTACTGCTTTCAAAAGTATTTGGAATGCCTTTTACAGAATGGAGATGATGGTTTTAGTTCATGTTTTTTTTATCGCGTTCTTTAATGGGGGAATGCTTCTCATGCAAAATAGAGCGCCCACGACAAAATATGCTTATGTTGTACCGTCACGCGTTTTTTAAAAGGAATATTTTTCAATATTTGTGCTATCCATTTTATGACGGCGTTTTTGAATGTTATAATGGTTTTGTAGAAGGGTAAATGGTAAAATCTCGGTGTAGTGTATAAACGGCACTATGATCTTTACGCTTAATAAAAATCAAGTCCCGCCCCCTTACACATCTTGCCAGATTCCAATGTCGGTATATCCTTTGGTGCTTGAGACAGTGTCTTGCTCTTTTTGTACAGTTTTTACCCACAGATCAGCCTCGCTTGTGATTGACAAGCAAGTGATTTGATTAATTCAACATGAGAGCAATTTGAAATGAGTAATCTTACCATATTCAAGATTCTAATTTAATATGAATAATGCTAGATTATGATGATTAATCAGTTTGTTATCTATGAAGAAAGAAAATGAGGAGGAATTTGTCGAAAAGTTAGATTGTTTATAGATTGGCGCTGGTTAAGAAACTTTGTCCTTAAGGGCAGAGAGGATGTTAAAAAATAAAACCAGCTTTCGCTGGTTTTATCGAGATATCATCATTATGATGAAAGAGTGTATTACGCAGCGTAGACAGCTTTACTGTTTTCATCTGTTTCTTCTCTCTCAGTTTTAAACTCGCGTTCCGGCTTGTTGGAGAGATGCATCTCTATGAGATTGATAGCTTCTGTTTCAGAAAGACTATTAATAACCGCAATTTCGCGGGCCATTCTTTCAAGAGCAGCTGTATAAAGTTGGCGCTCAGAGTAAGATTGTTCAGGTTGTAGATTAGAGCGGAAAAGATCACGGACCACTTCGGCGATACAAATAAGATCTCCTGAGTTGATTTTGGCATCATATTCTTGTGCACGACGTGACCACATGGTCCGTTTAACACGTGCTTTTCCACGTAAAACTTTTAAGGCACGTTCGACAGAGTCACTAGCAGATAATTTACGCATTCCAACGGAAAGGGCTTTTGCAATGGGGACTTTGACATCCATCTTATCTTTCGCGAAATGAATGACAAAAAGTTTCAATTTATGTCCTGCAACTTCTTGATCTTCAATCGCTATAATTTGTCCTACTCCATGTGTAGGGTAGACGATATATTCAGAGGTTGCAAATTCTTTGGTCTTGGAAGACGTTCCATGTTGGGATGCCATATTTTAGTTTACTCCCTTATGATCAACAAATGTATCGGAAAACAGGTTATAAACCTGAGGGTTGAGTTTTCTTTAACCAAGTATATTGTACCAATTAAGTGAGCATAAAAGCCGAGTACTTTTAAATCCAAAAAAAATACATTGCTTTACTGTAAAAAGCAAAGAAAAATACTTAGAAAGATGATCATGTTAAAATAACACTAACATCAAACTTTAAAAGAATCAATCATTTCGCTTAAGGATTTTTTTATTTTTACAAGAGAAGTCTTTCAGTCGTTGAAGGAGGAGGGTGTACACTGTATCATTACTCTTCGCCACTTCCTGGATTTTCTGAAAAATACTTTTCTAATTTATTTGGAACGCCATCCATTTCTTTTGCTTGAGAAAGGGGATCTTTTCGGGTGGTTAGATTAGGCCATTTGTTTGCATAATGAAGATTAAGTTCTAACCACTTTTCTAATCCTGGTTCTGTATCAGGTAAAATCGCTTCTGCTGGGCATTCTGGCACACAAACACCACAATCGATGCATTCATCGGGGTGAATAACAAGCATATTTTCCCCTTCATAAAAACAATCAACAGGGCAGACTTCAACGCAATCCGTATATTTGCAGTGAATGCAGTTGTCGGTTACTACGTGGGTCAAGATCAAACTCCATTTGTTACTTTAATTCTCTTTAGAGGAAAGTGGGTGCGTGTTTTTATGATTGGTGAGTTGATCGCGTAGTACAGCTAGTTTCGCAAAAGGTGAATCAGGATTAAGGCGCTTTTCTTTGTGAAAAGGCTTATGATTTGCATGTTTTCCTTGGGATTTGTGGAACTTATGAGAGCGTTTTGCTTGTGATAGTGCTTCTTGAGGGGGATTTTCATTTGTGTGTTCCGCTTTTTTTACAGCGTTCTTCGATTTATTTTGCCACTTATTTCCTAATTTATCATGTTTTTTTTGTGCGTGGTGGTGAAATTGATGCTTATAATGCCATAATAAAATAACTTTACCTTCTTCTGTAGAGCGAGGGGATTTGGCAAAATTCCCAACAGGTTCAGCTGCTGGTAAGCGATTGGTTTTATGGAGATGTTTTTCAATACCAGAGGATAAAGTGTTTGGGTATGAGGTATTTTTTTCTTCTCGTGTTGTTTCTAAATCGCTTATTGTTTGCCATTGACTTCCAACGCATTCTGCTGCAGGAACATCTTGCATTGTCCTATTGACAGGGGAAGAGGCTTGGTGTGCAAAGAGATTTTGTTCAAAAACAGTATTGCTTATGCTGTACGATTGATAACCAAGTCCTTTGAGGATTTCTTCCATATCGTTTCCATTGGCCCCAAGAATGGACATCATGGCTGGTGTAACAAAAAAACTTTTGCCATCATAGGCTCCATCGGGTCTGGGATCACTTCCTTGTTTCCAATGAAGTGCGGGGCGGATGAGATTGGCAAGACGTTCTAAAATATCAATCCGTACAGCACGTTGTCCTAAGATTCGGTAGCCGGCTAATTGATAAAATTTGCGGTTATAGGTAGGGTCAACAATCAAAGAGGTTCGACCAGCAGATAATGCTGAAAAAATTTCACCCAAACCAGTTTGATCTTGTCCCGCATTTTGAAGATTCCACAGGAGAGTAATGGCTTGAACCGGAGCAGGTTTAAGCATTCCGGCAACATAGATGTGAAAAGCGCCAAAACGCACGCCTAGACGCCGAAGCACGGCACGTGATTCTTGCGCAAGTTTTTTGACAATGTCTAAAACTTCACGGCGTGGTAAAATCCCTAAAGAGTTAAAAAGTTGTAAAGCAAGACTGTTTGTTGAATCCGTTAAATTATCAGCATTGCGCAAATCAAACAGGGGTTTTAAAGTCGTTTCAAAATGAAAGGTGACAAAGCGTTCTAATCGCTTCACAACGTTATTGCGGGATTCTCCCGTGAGTTGTTCATCTGCTAAAACAATCAGTTTTGGTTTGAAAAAATCTTCTGTTGCTACAAGTTGTCCTACGGGTTGACCAATCCAGCGCACAATTCCATCAGAACTGAGGGTAAAATCTCCATTTGCACAAGCACAAAAACGTGTCGCGCGTTTGGAAAAAGCAAGAATCAAATTCTCATTCTCTGTTGAAATTTGCTTCTCAGCTATTTGATCGGTACTGTTTTTGTTGGCATAAAAACGAAAACCTTCAAATTTACCCCTTCCGTGTTTTTCAATGAGAATATCATCTTGAAGAATCTCATTCTGTTGAACAATCTTGCTATCCATGATCATTTTCTTTCTCAGTGTGACACTGGTCAAAAGCTTTTTGCGACAATTTCATAATGGTGCTCTTTCTTTAACACGTTTGTTGCGTTTGCTTCAATCACTCTTGTCATTTTTTGCTGTTTCTTTGCGCCTTTAAAACTTGAATGATTCTTTTTTTATTCAGTTTTCATTCAGTTTAGATGCTTTATATTTGCAAATTACACTTATTAGTTGTATTGTAAAGCTGAAAGCATGAATAAATTCTTCAATTTAAAAGGAAACGGAATTGGTTATCAAAAAACAGCATTTGTTTTGCGTGATCACTTTATTTTTTTTGCTGTTTTGTCATGAAAAGTGGAGAGAAAGTTTTTTCAAATATTTCATAGGCTAAAAGGCATGTTGTAAAGGCATTTTGCAGGTGAAATTGTGTCTTATGACAAGAAGTTTTACCATGACAGTAAAAAAAACAATTGCGATTATAAAATTACACGTTAAAGTAGTAGGTACAGAAGTTAACAACTTTTGCGTTCTTTTTAAGCAAAGAACAATGATGTCGTTGCCAAATCAATTTTGATAATTTTAATCGCAAGGGGTTATTATGGGTAATCTTTCAAATGCTGTTTATAAAAGCAGCAAAAATTATAGCGATGCAGACAAAAGCTTAGGACGTAATATGATGCGTTCTGCTATGCAAGCACCTTATCTTGAACGACAAAAAGAGCATGATTTGGCTCTGCGGTGGAAAGACAAACGTGATGATGATGCCATGCATCAAATTGCAGCGGCTCATATGCGTTTAGTGATTGCTATTGCTAATCGCTTTAAACGTTTCAAAATGCCATTGGGAGATTTGGTCCAAGAAGGGTATGTGGGACTATTGGAAGCAGCTGCACGTTTTGAACCTGATCGGGAAGTGCGTTTTTCAACGTATGCAACGTGGTGGATACGCGCTTCTATTCAAGATTATATTTTGCGAAATTGGTCAATCGTTCGAGGGGGAACGAGTTCTTCGCAAAAAGCACTTTTCTTTAATCTTCGGCGTTTGCGTGCAAAACTGATACAAGATGATAGTGCTTTGTCAAAACAGGATATTTTTCGCACAATCGCTGAAAAGCTTGGCGTTTCCGTGCGCGATGTTGAAACGATGGATTTTCGTTTTTCCAGTTCTGATAATTCCTTGAGTGTTTCTGTTTCTGAGAATAGTGATAATCCCATTGCTAAGATGGATGTTTTGGTGGATGATAGTCCTCTTCCTGATGCTTTAATTGAGCAAGTCATTGATGGTCAACGGCGTACACAGTGGCTTTACGATGCGTTGCAAATTCTCAACGAACGGGAGTTGGAAATTATTCGCTTTCGTCGCTTAAATGAAGAGGGGGCGACTCTCGAAGTTTTGGGTGAAAAGTTAGGAATCTCGAAAGAGCGCGTGCGTCAAATTGAAGCTAGGGCTTTGCAAAAATTGCGTTCTGCTCTCCTTACGGTTCATTCAGAAGACGCTTACGATATATAAGCAGTGAAATGCTTTGGGGGGGGAGGAGGAAAGAGAATATATTGAGTGGGGGCATATGAGAATATGATGAAGTCAGTTTTAGGGGGGGGCATATTTGTTTAGGAATATGCCTCCTTGGGGGCGCTACTGGTAAACAGAGGAAGACAGGGGGCAGAGTTAGTTGGAGGAAATATGTATCACACGGAGGCCTATAGAGGCATGATGAAATTGGATTTTAAAGTGTTCCTCCTTATTTTCGAATATGCTTTAAGGGGGAGGGCGTGATACAGATAGAAAAGAATTAAAACTGTAGCAGATGAGAAAAAGGGCTTATTCTGTAATAATTTTCACTTTGGTACCTGCGGGTAAAGTTTGCGTTGGTGAGAGGGCGTTGAGGATGCGAAAGAGTTTTTCTTTATATGGTGTGTATTGCATTTTATCTGCAAGATTTGCAACGGTTTCTCCTTGTTTAACACGAACAACACGGATTTTTAAGGGCTGCAATTTTTTTAACTGTGAAGATGAAAGAGAATGAAAGCTTTGTAGCGTTTTTTTGGCAACCTCTGCAAAATTTCGAGAATTATGTGGAGCGGCCGTCAAAAAACGAAAGATGTGGTTGTTGAATGGAATGGCAACCACATCAAATTGCCATTGATCATTGGTAGCATAGGCCTGTGCTCCAAGTAAACTTTGGCTTTGGAATCCTTGACGCGTAAATTCTTGATTGGGGAGCCCTTGAATTGTGATGGGGCGGATAGATGATTGGTCTAGCCCGAGAATCCAGCCGCTTTTCAAATAATCACTCGCAGATATTTCAGCAGGATGTGGAATAGCGTCAAAACGAATCGCAATTTTATCTGGTCCACTGGCCCAAACAGTGTGTGCTGAATGTTCTATTGTAAAATTATTTGGAACAGAAAAAGCTATGCGCAATTGTGGGTGAATAAATTGGTTGCCTCGTACAAAACCTGTATAAAAGCCTCCTCCAAAAATCATGCCATCAATGCTTTTGAGAAAAGAATCATGATCGGATATTGTACTATTCCCTTTACTGATTTTACGCGCTTTTTCTATCGCAAGCCGAATGCGTTGAGGGGTGGTTGGGTGAGAAGCTAGAAAATCTAGAGAGGCATTTTGGGTGCCGGAGATATTACGAAAAGCACTATAGGCTTCCATTGTTTGAAGAAAGCGCGGTGAAGCAAATGGATCATATCCTGATTGTTGGAGCATTTCGAGTGCAAGGGAATCAGCTTCCAGCTCTTGATTGCGGGAAAATTGCGCGAGTTGTTGCTTGTTTTGCATAGGGTTATGAAGTTTTTTGCCAATAGAAGAAAGAAGACGTGAAGACATGTGATTGGTCATCTTTAATTGGGCTTCTTTTTGCAGGCGTAAAATGCCATGATTGGCTCTGATATGTGCTATCTCATGGGCTAAAATGGCTGCAACTTCTGAAGAATCATTGGCTAATGCCAGCATACCACGAGTGATGTAGATCGAGCCATTGGGGAGCGCAAAGGCATTGACAGTTTCTGAGTTTAAAATTGTTACAGAATAGCTTTGATGAGAACTATGTGATGCAACTGCCAGTTTACGGACAATCTTTGCTAAAAGGTGTTCAAGTTTTGCATCATGATAAGCGCCACCATACATTTGCAGAATACGTGGGTGTTGCAGAGCGCTTAATGTGACATAGATATTGTGGTTGTTGGTACGTTTGATCGTTTTAGAAGAAGTGGAAGAAAGCCTATCATTTTGAGAAAGTGGTGTATGACAAGCCGAAAGGAGAAACGTTAAACTTATGAGAGTGGCTTTATACAGGCACGAGCGAAAAAGAAAATTGCGGTGAAAAATGGGGTGCGTTGGACCATGGTGCACATTATTTCTGCGGAGTAATTTGGCAAATTGCATTTGTATCTTTGTATCGTATGTTTCTTTAAGAAAGGCATTAGAGATAAGGATTCGTTTGGCTATATCATGCTTTTTGTTTATAAAAAATGACTCTCACTTATAAAAAGATGCACTGTAAAGAAAATTTTGTGAAAGGCAAAGTATGGCATGACAACATTTACGATATTATTAAATGGGGATGTTCATATCACTGATCGTTTGCTTAATCAAATTCAAAACAGTCGGGTAATTGCTGCTGATGGTGGTATGCGTCATGCGGCAGCGCTTAATGCGACGCCTGAGTTGTGGTTAGGGGATTTTGATTCATCAGATGAGAATTTAATACGTCAATATAGTCATGTTCCGCGTGAAGTTTTTCCCTCTGATAAAGATATGACAGATAGTGCTCTGGCATGTGAAAGAGCGCTGCAAAATGGCGCTAAAAAGCTTATTTTGTGCGGTGCTTTGGGAGGGGAGCGAAGTGATCACAGCCTTTCTCATATAACGCAAGCGTTGATGATGGCTGAAAGGGGTATTTCAGTGTTGTTGACAAGCGGTTTGGAAGAAGGTTGGCCGGTTTTGTCAAAACCTTGTTCGTATGATTTGCCTAAGGGATGTTTGTTTAGTATTATCGGTTTTTCTGATTTAAAAGGTTTAACTCTTAAAGGGGTAAAATGGCCAATTTGTGACAAAAATGTGTCATTTGGCTCTTCTTTAACACTTTCTAACCGTATTTGTGGAACCTTTTCTTGCCATTTAGGTTCTGGAAAAGCTATATTGTTAGTGTCTGTACCTATTCCATAAAGCTCTTCCAATATATTTTGAATAAGGCAGGGGGGGGCCTAGTGATGAAGTGCCGACATAAACGATATATGTATTGATCTTGAGAAGGAAAGGTTTTGATATGTTAAAATCAATTTTTAAAGTGGCCGTTGTTTCAGCCATTGGTTTCAGTTCAGTCGCTTGTACTACAAACGATGAACGCGTTGCACGTTACGGCGTAGGAGGAGCAGCAATCGGTGCTTTGGCTGGAACTGCTATTGCTGGAAGTACGCCTGGAGCAGCACTGACCGGTGCAGCATTTGGTGCTTTGGCTGGAACAGTAACAGGTGCAGCTGCAAATCAAAGAAAACAACAAAGACAGGTATCACAATTGTGCACGTATCGTGGTCGTAGAGGGCATGTTTACCAAGCACCTTGTGGACAGAGAGTTCCTGTACGACAATTATGTGCTTACCGTGATGCAAGAGGGGTGATGTATAAAGCACCTTGTCCGCGCCGCGTTCGTTAATGGCGGTGCCGCTTCTGCGGCTTGACCGCATTTTCTTAAATTTTGGAAAAACGCCTTTGCTCAATCAAGCTTGTTTATCGGTTGAGCAGGGGGCGCGTATTGCGCTGGTCGGCCGTAATGGTTGTGGAAAATCGACCCTATTAAAAATTGCCGCAGGAATATTAGAACCTCATGGTGGCGAAATTTTTCGCCACCCGCGAGTAACGCTCCGTTATGTCTCACAAAATCCGGATTGTTCAGGATTTGAAGATATTAATGCTTATATGGAAGCGGGGCTGGACGATACATCTGATGTCCAGTGGATCAATACGCTTCGCACAAATTTAGGGTTTTCTGGGGCGGAAAAATTGGAAACGCTTTCGGGAGGCGAAAAGCGGCGTGTTTCACTGTTACGGGCCATTGCTGCAAAACCCGATATTTTGTTCTTAGATGAACCAACCAATCATCTTGATTTACCAACCATTGAATGGCTGGAAGCTGTTTTGGCTTCTTTGCGTTCAGCGATTGTGGTGATTTCCCATGATCGGCGATTTTTAGAAAATGTTACGCGGTCAACGGTATGGCTTGATCGTGGCACAACCAAAAGACTGGAAAAGCGTTTTTCTGAGTTTGAAAATTGGCGTGATAAAGCACTGGAAGAAGAAGCCATCGAACAGCATAAATTGGGGCGCCAAATTGCTCGTGAAGAGCAATGGTTGCGTTATGGCGTGAGCGCACGGCGTAAGCGTAATGTACGGCGCTTAGGCGAATTAAAAGACTTAAGACAGCGTCATCAAACCTATAAAGGGCAGCCGGGAAATGCACTTTTGACAGCAGCAAAAAGTCATGATTCTGGGCAATTGGTGCTTGAAGCAAAGAAAATTTCAAAATCCTATGGTGATCGCATTATCGTGAAAGATTTCTCTTTGCGCATTCAGCGGGGTGATCGAATCGGGTTGGTAGGACCCAATGGAATCGGAAAGACAACGCTCCTTTCTGCATTAATTGGGCAAGAAGCCGTGGATAGTGGAACGGTGAGGCATGGCTATAACCTCTCTATGGCATTGCTTGATCAGCAACGTATTTTAAATGAAGAAGAAACTTTAGCGCATTATTTAACGGGGGGAAGAGGTGATACTCTTGTGATCAATGGGCTGGAGCGGCATGTGGTTTCTTATATGAAAGACTTTTTATTTTCACCGGAACAAGCACGCACTCCCCTTAAAGAATTTTCCGGGGGAGAAAGAGCACGCCTCATGCTTGCACGACTTCTTTCTCGTCCTGCAAATTTTTTGATTCTTGATGAACCGACCAATGATTTGGATATGGAAACTTTGGATTTGTTGCAAGAATTTATTGCTGATTTTGCGGGAACTGTATTGTTGGTCAGCCATGACAGAGACTTTTTAGATCGTACTGTAACGCATATGTTGGCACCTCAAGGTGATGGTCATTGGGTTTTGTATGCGGGCGGCTACAGTGATATGATGGCGCAAAACCAGCATGCTCTTCGTTTACAACGCAAAAAAACAGAATTATCGCAGCGTAAAGCACCTTCAAAATCTCATGCGGGAGAGCTTTCAAAGCAGGACACATCAACAGATCATGGCTTGATAGGGCGGGAGAAAAAAACACGAAGTAAATTGTCTTATAAGCAGGTTTATGCATTGGAAAAATTGCCTGAAGAAATTGCTGTTTTGCAGGACGAAATCAAAAAAATTGAGCAAGAACTCTCTGATCCAGCCCTTTATCGCAGTGATAAAGAGCGTTTTGAGCGTTTATCAACAACGTTGGAAAAAAAGAAAAATACTTGCACACAAAAAGAAGAAGAATGGTTAGAGCTTGAAATTTTACGCGAAGAAATGGAAGCGTGTTCACGGTAATGTTTTAGATATTAATATCTAAGCATTTTAATTCGTATTGCATCATCGCTTTTCTTTGATTTGTTACAAGATCTTATGGCTGATTTTGCGCGAACAGTGTTGTTGACGAGTTATGGCAGAGACTTTTTAGATCGCACTGTAACATATAGCACCTCAAGGTGATGGTCATTGGGATTTGTATACGGGGGGACAGTGATATGATAGCGCAAAACAAGCATGCTCTGAGCTTACAAGGCAAAGAAACAAAACTATCTTTGCCGTGAGTTTTTCCAAAATTTCGTATATGGAAATATGCCAGTTCCCTTGCATACTTTGCCAGTCCCCAATGTTGCTACAGCGCCCCTTGGAACTTGAGAGCATTCATAAGAAATATTCCCTTGTCTTTACCTTATGCTTTAAACATACCACCTCCGCTTATGATGGAAAAGCAAATGATCCTCATTGATTCTAACGTAAGAAGTGTTGTGATGAGGAAAGCTTACTGTATTCGACATTATGATTTGAGTTTAAAAATGATGATTTGTTAAGATAAATCAACGTGTTATTGTGACATTGTCTAGGAGGAGAAAATGATGGCAATTAAAACAAAGCGAACAATTTCTACATTGATCGGTTTAGAAGATGCAGCTGAACTGTCTTCTTATTACCTCCGTAATGCGAATCATCTGCATCCTTTTGAACCTGTTAGATCTGACGATTACCATACCCTAACAGCTTGGGAAACACGAGCCAATGCATTTGCTTGTGAAAGTGCACAGGGACAAGCATATCGATATGCTGTACGATTAAAAAATGAAAACACAGTCATCGGTGTTGTGAATTTTACAAATGTGGTTCGGGGTGTTTTTCAAGCCTGTCATCTTGGTTTTTCTCTTGATGAAAAACAACAAGGCAAAGGTCTCATGTTTGAGAGTTTATCGGCTCTAATACGCCATATCTTTCATGTTTATCATCTGCATAGAGTGATGGCAAATTATAGACCTGAGAACATAAAAAGCGAACGTTTATTAAAACGCCTTCATTTTGAAAAAGAGGGCTATGCCAAAGACTATTTGATGATTTCTGGAAAATGGAGAGATCACATTCTAACCTCTCGAATCAATGATCTTTATGAGTCCGTTAATAGATTCCAATAAAGTTTTGTTAAGGGTCTTTTTATCAAATGTGTAAATATGCTGAATTTCTCCCTATCCTCAAAGATTAAGATCTTTAACCACCTCTTCTTTTATAAATAGTTTAGAATCTCGTTTAGCGGATTTCAACTGCTGACCATTTTCATATGTTTCTTTTCGTAGATAATAAATTGATTTATCATCATAATTCATTTTTTTTCAATTTGAAGAGAGTCCTCAATATCGGAAGACTTTCTCACTTCAAATTTATTGATGTTTAATCATAAAAAACACCTCTCTTGCACATCACAAACTGGGTTGGCATACAAGTGAGGGTTTATGTGGATAAACAATGATTGAAGAATAAGAATAAAAATTCTCTGTATAAATCCTTTTAAATGTGAGGGCTGTTGCAATATTGTGTATTCTGTGACCGATAGTCTCGTTACAAGTTACACAAACGGCTTATTGTTGGGTGAAATTTTTATACATTCATTTATTTTTTGCCATTTGTTTTTTGTATTTTCTTTTCTTAAGAAAATTTCCAATGTTATCAATGGTTTTAATTCATACCAAGCGCATTTTTATAAAGTTCAATGATTGCTTCTTCTTCCATTCTTTCATGCTCTTCTTTTTTACGCAGCCGTATAATGCTTCGAACAGCTTTACTATCAAAGCCAGAGCCTTTAAGTTCAGTGTAAACGTCTTTAATATCATCAGAAATGGTTTTTTTCTCTTCTTCTAGTCGTTCAATACGTTCGATAAAAGAGCGTAATTGGTTTACGGATATAGCGTGTGTTTGATCGGTTACTGTATCGTTCATTGTATTTTTCTCCAAGTTATATATTTAAAGTTGTTTTTCGACGACGAATTTATGTTAAAAAAGCTTGAAAATAAAAAGTAAATCAAGCTACACAGCTTTTTTACAAATTGACTTTAAATATTTTGTAAAATTTTTAAGATATATGCATTGATAAAAGGGCTATAAAAAGAAAAATATGAAAATATACGTTTTAGACTTGAAAAGCTTTTAAAAAAGAAATGTGTAATTTGTTTTGAGAATTTGACATTATAGAGGAAGTTTTGTGATTTTAAAAAAACGATATTGGGTGTTTCAGAAAGGATTAAAAGTTTTTCTCTTGAGTATTTTGCTCTTGTTTCCCCTCGTTGTTTTTGCAAAAGCTGACTTTAGAGTGTGTAATACAACCCAACAGTCTGTAGGGGTTGCTCTTGGATATCGTACATTTTCAGGGTGGGTGAGCGAAGGCTGGTGGACGGTACCAGTGACGGAATGTAAAACTTTAATTGAGGGGCCTCTTGCTTCACGGTTTTATTATTTTTATGCGGAAGGGGCACAAAAAAAAGGGAACTGGGCAGGCTCTGTGACCATGTGTGTACAAGATAGCCAATTTACCATTCAAGGGGTTCATGATTGTTTCCCTCGAGGATATCAAAAGGCTGAATTTAAAGAGATCGATACCGGAAATCAAACCAGTTGGATGGTACAGTTGACGGATGAGTCTTTGTTAAACAATTCAGTTATACCTTCTCTTTCAGGAAATTCTCCACCGTGAAACGTGCACGTAAAGTAAAAATTATTGCGACTCTTGGTCCTTCTTCTTTTTCTCGTTTGATGATTGAGAAGCTTTTTAGGGCAGGGGCAGACGTTTTTCGTCTTAATATGAGCCATACTGATCGTGATATGCTGGGTGATTTGGTCAAGTCTATACGAGAAGTTGAAAAAACAGTTCGACGCCCCATTGGTATTTTAGTGGATCTTCAGGGGCCAAAACTGCGTGTGGGGCGTTTTGCTAAGGGGCAAGAAGATTTGCGTGTTGGGCAAAGCTTTACATTAGATAATCGCGATGTTCTTGGTGATGCACAGCGTGTTTTTTTCCCTCATGAGGATGTATTTTCGGCTGTTAAACCAGGGGATCGGTTGTTGATTGATGATGGAAGGGTGGAACTGCGTGCGCAAGTTTGTGATGGTTATTCTGTACAGTGTCGCGTGGTTTCTGGAACCCGTATTTCTGATCGAAAGGGTGTCAGTTTTCCCGATACAATTTTGCCTTTTGATTCGATGACGTCAAAAGATAAGGAGGATCTTCAGGCTCTTTTACAGCAGCCTGTTGATTGGGTTGCTCTTTCTTTTATTCAACGTCCAGAAGATATTATGGCGGTGCGTCGGTTGACGAAAAGCAAGGTGTCTTTGATGGCTAAAATCGAAAAACCTCAAGCCTTGGAGCATATAGAGAAAATTATTGAGGTATCCGATGGTATTATGATTGCACGGGGTGATCTTGGAGTGGAAATGCCCTTGGAAAAGGTCCCTGCACTTCAGATGGAGCTCATAAAAGCTTGTCGTTTAGCAGGAAAGCCTGTTGTGGTGGCAACACAAATGCTCGAATCAATGATTACATCTCCTGTTCCCACACGCGCAGAAGTGTCGGATGTTGCTACAGCAGTTTATGCAGGAACAGATGCGGTGATGTTGTCTGCTGAATCTGCTTCTGGTCGCTATCCTGAAGAAGCTGTGCTTATGATGGACCGAATCGCGCGGCAAATCGAACAGGATCACACTTATGCCGCTCAGGTTGGGGCACAACATCCAGCACCAGAATCAACAGGAACGGATGCGATTTCTCTTGCTGCACGTCAGATTGCTGAAACACTTGCTCTATCCGCTATCGTTGCCTATACGGCTTCAGGAACAACGGGGGTGCGCGCCTCTCGTGAACGCCCTAATAGACCGATTATTGCTTTATCGCCCATTGTGGAAACAGCACGGCGTTTGGCTTTAGTTTGGGGGCTTCATTGTGTGGTCACGCAAGATGCACGGAGTTTAGAGGATATGGTTGATCGTGCAGCAGCTATTGCATTTCAGGAAGGCTTTTGCAAAGGAGGAGATCGCTTCCTTGTGACAGCTGGGGTTCCCCTTGGAACGCCCGGTGCGACAAATCTCTTGCGTATTGCTTCTGTCTCTCAAGATGGAACGAAAGGGATTTGAGCCGTTTACGCATGGTGTTTTTTCATGCGCCTTTGAACAGGCTTTAAAAACAACGGGTGCGCGCCTCTTGTGAATGCCTCCATAGAACCCATTATTCTTTTATCTCCTATCGTAAGATAGCAAGGTGTTGCATTAGGTCGTCCAGTTTGGGGATGGGAGCAGATGCGGTGATGTTGTCTGTTGATTTTGTTTTAGTTCTGAGGAAGCTGCTTTTACGGTAGGGCATTTAATGGGAGCCCCCCTTTTATTTCATTAAGGCATATTGGGGATTGCTTTATTGAGTTTATACGAGCGAGATGTTCATTGATAATGAGAATTTATTCTTTTTCTTTTTGAATGAGAGCCTTGAAATTGTTCTCATTTTAAACTTTTGCAAACAGAATTGAATAAAATTAAAATTATGTGCCTAAAAAATCGTACTGGTATGTTATGAGAAAAAGTGATGGGTGAATGTGTTTTTAAAATATGCTTTGTCTGATCATTTGCAACATATTGATTTATAATGATAATTTATCGTTATTAAACTTGAATTAGAACCCCGAATTCCGTAAAATTCTCTTCAATTTATTTATGTTTTGTTAATTATAACTCTTTGCTTGTACGTCACAAGCGGGTGGGACATGTGGGTAAAAATTGTACAAGAAAGGCATAATTCTTATGAACCGTTTTAAGAGCCAAGGGGGCTGTCGCAATATTGAGGGCTGGTTATAATGATGGTGCCGACTTGCTCTTTTATTAAGCTTGGAGATTTTGGGTGGTGGGGAGAGGAATATGGATTATTTGTTATAAGGATAAAAATAGCGGTAGAGGATGTTTTCAAGAGCTATTATTGTTGTTTATGATGTTTGAGGTTGTATGAGATTAACATACTCTTCGGTTTTGACTTTTTTCTTGCTCTAAAGGATGAAAATACTTAATTCACGCTGGTTTATAAATGATACGGTTCTTTTCGGTGGGTTTCATCGGATGGACATTCTAGGTGCAAAGACTCCATGGTGCTTATATTATTAAATGGCGGTGTTTTACGGTATAATAGATAAGGTTATTTTTTTAATATATTGAATCTGCTTGATATTATCTAGGGGCAAGGATTTTGGACATGCATTCATAGGGAACATGAATATAGCTCTTTTTTTCGAAGGGTGCTTTATTTGTTTGTTGCTGTTGTCATTTATATGATTTTTTTACAATGATGTTGGTTTTGTTATCTTATTGCGCTGTTAAAAGACATCTCATTTGAAATGTGGTGATATAAGGCAGCCTCCTTGATATAGGAAGCGTTTGTGCGGAGGTGAAATATTCAGGGTAGGGCTTTCTTGTTGAGGTTTAAGTTAATCCCATAAGTCGTGAGTAGCTGGAATCCTTCCTATAAGAAACCAGACTGTTTACAGACTGGTGTGGGTTTAAGAATTTTTATCCTGTGAGATGTGGCGGACAAGTCAAGTCTCTGGTTTATTATGCGCTGATGTACTTTTTAGAAATCTTCCTGTTCTTGTTCTTGAATGTTTGTGTGGTTTTGATCATCTTTGAGCAATTGGTTGGTGAGATTTTCAATGCGTTGTGTGGTGTCACGCATAATTTTCCCCATGGTGCGGTCTCTTTCGTTGTGGAGTCGTAAAAGAGCATTGTAGTCTTCTTGTAATTTTTTATTTTCTCGTTTTATTTCTTCCATTTCATCGATAATCATTATGCCAGCCATAACCGATAAACGATGGTCGCCAATTTCACCAAAATTGTTCTTTAAATGTGTGATATATTGATCTAATTGAGCAGCAAGCGCAATAAGACGACGTTCTTGTCCTTTGTCACAAGCCATGCGATAAATTTTACCATCAATGGTAACGGAAACAGTTTCCATACATTCAAACCTTTATCTATCAATGACAACACGAATTGTTTCCATTGCTTTAATAAGACGTTTGGAAACTTCTTTGTTTACGGACTCTAAGCGTTCAATTTGGGCTTCAGCTTTGTCAAGCGCTTGGGCAAGATGGCTGCGGTCAGCATTCATTCGTTGGATTTCTTCTTCCCATTCGTTATTTTTATCAATAACGGCATTACGGTTTATTATGGTGATCTCTAAAGTTCTAAGTGCCTTTTCTAGGTGCTCTAAAGCATCTTGTAGAACTGTAGTCTCTTGGTTCATTGCTTTTATCCTTTGGGTAATTGTATCCTTTATCAATGTGTTATGCAAAAACGAATCACTTTCACTCTTGTGTTGTGTGCATTTTATTTTTAAGTATGTAAGATATTTTAGCAAGCAAAGCAGGGGATAGATATAAATTAAAAGCTGGATTTTTTGCGCGTATTGGCATAAATGACATGGATATACAGGACGCGTGAGGGGAATGTTATTAATGTTATTGAAGTGGTGGCAAAAAGTCTCACGCTAATGGTTAGAAAATAGTATTTCTTGAGAATTTTAAGAGAATACGGAAAAAGCAACAGAATAACGTATTTAACGAAATGGTCGATTATTCATGACAAACACCCACCAACAGAATCAGATGGCCAATGCTATCCGTTTTCTTGCTATTGATGCGATTGAAAAAGCAAATTCTGGTCATCCAGGCTTGCCAATGGGAGCCGCCGATATTGCTACGGTTCTTTATACAAGATTCCTTGCTCATGACCCCAAAAAACCTCGCTGGCCTAACCGTGATCGTTTTGTGTTATCAGCAGGACATGGGTCTATGTTGCTTTATGCTCTCTTGTATCTTTCTGGTTATGAAGATATTGGCATTGAAGATCTCAAAAATTTTCGCCAATTAGGAGCAAAGCTTGCTGGGCATCCAGAATATGGGCATGTGGCGGGAATCGAAACAACGACTGGTCCTCTCGGACAAGGGTTGGCGAATGCCGTGGGGATGGCTCTTGGAGAGCGTTTGCAAAATGCCCGTTTTGGTGATCTTATCAACCATTACACCTATGCGTTGGTGGGCGATGGATGCCTTATGGAAGGGATATCTCAAGAAGCACTTTCCCTTGCCGGTCATTTGAAACTCAATAAGCTTATTGTGTTGTGGGACGATAATAATATTTCTATCGATGGAGAGATTTCCCTTGCTGATAGTACAGATCAGATTGCGCGTTTTAAAGCTTCTGGTTGGGAGACACATAAAGTCAATGGGCATGATCAAGCAGCAATTGCGCGGGCTATTGAGGCGGCACAAAATTCCGATAAACCAACTTTGATCGCTTGTAAAACAACAATTGGTTTTGGAGCACCCAATAAAGCGGGTACCAATAAAGTTCATGGAGCCCCTTTGGGCGCACGAGAAATCGCTGAAACCCGTATCGCTTTAGGGTGGGATGCTGAGCCTTTCGTTATTCCAGCCGATATTCTCGATAATTGGCGCTTGGCTAGTCTCAATGCTGCTAAAAAACGCCAAAAATGGGAAGAAAAATTTGCTGATCTTCCTATCTCAGAGCGTGTGGAGTTTGAAAGATTGATGCGGGGCGATCTCGTGGGCGGATTTGATGGCGCTATTGATACTTATAAACAGAAATTGGTTGAAGAGCGCCCCGTTGTTGCTACGCGTAAAGCTTCGGAAATGGCTCTTGAAGTGATCAATGAGGTCGTTGTTGAGACTATTGGTGGTTCGGCTGATCTAACCGGATCTAATAATACAAAAAGTAGCCAGATGAAAAGTATCTCTGCTGAAGATTTTTCAGGGCGCTATCTGCATTATGGAATTCGCGAACATGCAATGGGAGCTGTGATGAATGGTCTTGCCCTTTATGGCGGCTTTATTCCTTATGGGGGAACCTTTTTATGCTTTTCTGACTATATGCGTCCTGCTATGCGTTTGTCTTCTCTCATGGGGTTGCGGGTGATTTATGTCATGACTCATGATTCTATTGGTCTTGGTGAGGATGGTCCGACCCATCAACCCGTAGAGCATTTGGCTTGCCTGCGTGCAATGCCTAATCATTTTGTGTTTCGTCCTGCCGATGCTATGGAGACAGTCGAGTGTTGGCAATTGGCTTTGAAAGCACGCGGGACGCCTTCTACCTTGGCTTTAAGTCGACAAAATCTACCGCTTTTGCGTCAAGAGTATGAAGAAGAAAATCTCTGTATGCTTGGTGCTTATGAATTCCTAACAGCTAGCGATGATGCACAAGTGACGCTGTTTGCTTCTGGTTCAGAATTGCAAATTGCAGTGGAGGCACATGCGGTGTTAGAAGAAAAAGGCATCCCAACGCGTGTGGTTTCTGTGCCTTGTTTTGAACTTTTTTCTCAACAATCTCTCTCCTATCAGCGTGCTCTCATTGGAGATGCACCGATTAAAATTGCCATTGAAGCTGCTGTCGCCCAAGGATGGGACCGTTTTATTGGCTGTGATGGTGTGTTTATTGGTATGGAGGGCTTTGGGGCAAGTGGAACAATTGATGCCCTTTATGCGCATTTTGGTATTACTTGGGAAAATGTTGTTGCCACCGTTGAAAAAGAGCTGGAAAAGATTAAAGAGGAAAAGACAAAGTGACAGCTTGTGTTGTCATGAATGGGGTGATTGTAGGGCATCATATTCTGTGCAGTATTGTGGATGATCTTGTGCATTATTGTGGATAAGTGAGTGAGTGATCAAGATATTGACATTGTGGGAATTAATGATTTTGGATTGGTGAAATACCCATTTATTGTGTTTTAAATGTTGTGCTTAAAAAATTGATGAGGAAACATGTGAAATGACAGTTCGTGTTGCAATTAATGGGTTTGGTCGTATTGGTCGCAATATTTTACGTGCACTTGTGGAAAGTGGACGACAAGATGTTGAAGTGGTTGCAATTAATGATTTGGGATCGGTGGAAACAAATGCCCATTTATTACGCTATGATTCAGTTCATGGGCGTTTTCCTGGGATCGTTAAGGTGGTAGGGGATGCTATTGATGTGGGAGGTGGTTTAATAAAGGTATGCGCAGAGCGTGATCCTGCTCAATTGCCTTGGAAAGATTTGGATATCGATATTGCTTTGGAATGTACGGGTATTTTTACTGCGCGTGATAAAGCAAGTGCTCATTTAGATGCGGGGGCAAAGCGTGTTCTTATTTCTGCGCCTTCTGAAGGAGCAGATCTTACGGTCGTCTATGGGGTTAATCATCAATCTTTAAGCAGCGAGCATCGCGTTGTTTCAAATGCTTCTTGTACAACCAATTGTTTGGCGCCTGTTGCACAAGTTTTACACAATACGGTCGGCATTGAAAAGGGCTTTATGACAACAATCCATTCTTATACGGGTGATCAACCTGTATTGGATACAATGCATCGGGACCTTTATCGTGCACGTGCGGCAGCTCTTTCTATGATTCCTACCTCAACAGGAGCGGCAAAAGCTGTGGGATTGGTCTTGCCAGAATTAAAGGGATTGCTTGATGGTGTATCGATTCGTGTTCCGACCCCTAATGTTTCTGTGGTTGATTTGACATTTATCGCTAAGCGTTCCACAACAATCGAAGAAATTAATACAGCTATTGCTACTGCTGCACAGGGTTCTTTGAAGGGCGTTTTGGACACTACAGAAGAGAAACTCGTGAGTTGTGATTTTAATCATAATCCTCATTCAGCTATTTTCCACAATGATCAAACCAAAGTGATTGATGGTAAGCTCTGTCGCGTTCTGGTTTGGTATGATAATGAATGGGGCTTTTCTAACCGTATGAGTGATACGGCAGTGGCTTTTGCTAAGACAATATAAGAGGACCTCAGGGTCCTCTTTTTATAGGGAAAAGTCTCATTTTTGTGCAATTTTGAGAAAAACAGATAGAGGCTGTTGTTCTCATGCGCTAGAGAGAAGAGGCTATTGAAAAATTGATGATGTGTTTTGTTTTAATACTGTGTCAATACGTGCTTTTAAAAGATGCATGAAAGAGTAAACTTTTAAAAAGTAAGATCTGAACGAGATACCTTTTGAGAAAACGTTAGAAAACAGAAACAGGAGATGTAAACTCTTTTTCCTAGAAGTAAAAGGAAGCTTTAATAGAGATCAAGTTGAGCCAATGCATTTGTTTGCCACAATGGAATATGAAGATTAAGAGCAATGGTGGGCTTTTGTACATTTGACGATAAAAGCTTTGGATTTTTATTAAGCAAAGGGTGAGAGATAGGCTGTCGTGGATCTCTTGTAAAAGCAAAGAGGGGGATAAGTGGAAAGAAAAGTGGGCAGGGTTGTTGGATGCGTTTTTATTTGAAACAATGGAAAGTGAAGAGGAAGCAGTGATGGGGTTTCGTACACTTGATGATGTTGATGTTTTGGGCAAACGTGTTCTGGTGCGCGTAGATTTTAATGTTCCTATGGCACAGGGCAAAGTTTGTGACGAGACGCGTCTTGTACGGCATAAAGAGACACTCATTGAGCTACAAAAGTGTGGTGCTAAACTTATTCTGCTTTCTCATTGTGGTCGCCCCAAAGGAAAGGTAGAGCAAGAGTTTTCACTTCGTCCTGTTGTGCAAGTGCTGGAAAAGATCATTAATCAGCCGGTTGCTTTTGCTCCGGACTGTATCGGTTCGGCGGTGCAGGTTGCAGTTGAGTCATTACAAAATGGTGGTGTTTTACTGCTTGAAAATGTTCGTTTTTATGCTGGTGAAGAAAAGAATGATTGTTCTTTTGCAGAAGCTTTGGCTCATAATGGAGATCTCTATGTTAATGATGCTTTTTCAGTTTCTCATCGTGCCCATGCTTCGGTGGAGGGAATAACGCATTTGTTGCCTTCTTATGCAGGACGCTCTTTGCAAGGTGAATTGCAGGCATTAGAAAAAGGACTTGGCAATCCAGCACGTCCTGTGGTTGCCCTTGTGGGAGGAGCAAAGGTTTCTAGTAAGCTTTTTGTGCTCAATCATTTGGTGGAAAAAGTTGACTCCTTAATTATTGGTGGGGGGATGGCTAACAGTTTTTTAGCTGCACAAGGTATCCATGTAGGAAAATCACTGTGTGAACATGCATTGATGGAAACGATAAAAAAAATCATTAAAAAAGCGCAAGAGTGTCACTGTACGCTTCTGCTCCCTCAGGATGCTGTCGTTGGATTTCGTTTTGAAAAAGATGCACCGCATCGTCTTTATGACATTGAAGATATTCCACAAGATGGCATGATATTGGATATTGGGACGCGCTCTATTGCGCATATCAATGCTGCGATAGATGAAGCTGCTACTCTTGTGTGGAATGGACCCCTTGGTGTTTTTGAGATGTCTCCCTTTGATAAGGGAACCATTGCCGTTGCACGCCATGCAGCAGAACGTAGTTTGACGGGAAAGTTGGTTTCAATTGCGGGAGGGGGCGATACGGTTTTTGCCCTTAATCATGCCGGTGTTGCCAATGATTTTACTTATCTTTCGACTGCTGGAGGAGCTTTTTTGGAATGGATGGAAGGAAAGACTCTTCCTGGTATTCTTGCCCTCATGCAGGCTTAAAGGGCTTCTTTGAAGGGAAGGTTAAAGAAAAACTATACAGTCGTGTAGAGTGTTTTTTGATAGTGTTGCGCATTTTTAGAAATTAAGACAAAATAAAGAGGAATTTTTTATGAATGAACGGCTTGAAGATATTGCACTTGCTTTGGTGCATGCAGGTAAAGGTATTTTGGCGGCAGATGAAAGTACGGCGACCATTGGAAAGCGTTTTGAAAGCATTGGTGTTGAATCCAATGAAGATAAGCGCCGTGCTTATCGTGAAATGCTTTTTAGTACAAAAGAAGCGATGGAAAACGCCATCTCTGGGGTTATTTTATTTGATGAAACCATTCGGCAAAAAGCATCAACTGGGAAAATGTTGACGGATCTTATTCGGGATTCAGGCGCTTTGCCAGGGATTAAAGTTGATACCGGTGCAAAACCCTTGGCTGCTTTTCCCCAAGAAACAATTACCGAAGGGTTGGATGGTCTTCGTGAGCGGCTAAAAAATTATTATGCTTTGGGAGCACGTTTTGCTAAATGGCGTGCGGTAATTGCTATTGATGAACACACTTTGCCAACAAGAGGCGCCATAAGACAAAATGCACAAGCTCTTGCACGCTATGCTGCCTTATGTCAGGAGTTCAATATTGTGCCCATTGTTGAGCCGGAAGTGTTGATGGATGGATCATCGTGTGGGCATTCAATTACACGCTGCTTTGAGGTGACACGCACTGTTTTGCAGGCTGTCTTTAAAGAATTGTTTGAAGCTCGTGTTCTTTTGGAGGGGATGATTTTAAAGCCCAATATGGTGATTGATGGAAAGGATGCTCGCAAGGCTTCTGTTGAAGAAGTTGCTGAAAAGACTGTCCAAGTGCTTAAACAGACTGTTCCTGCCGCTGTTCCCGGAATTGCTTTTCTTTCTGGAGGGCAGTCTGATCAGGAAGCAACGGCGCATTTATCTGCTATGAATTCTTTGGGCGTATTGCCTTGGAAATTGACCTTTTCCTATGGACGAGCACTGCAAGCAGCTGCCTTAAAAGCATGGGCGGGAAAAGATGAAAATATTGCTGTTGCACAGAAGGCATTTCGTCATCGGGCTCGGATGAATCATCTTGCGGCTTTGGGACAATGGACAAAAGAACAAGAAAAAGCGTGCGATTGAAGCACAAGCCCTGTTTTTAAATGCGGAGAGATTTTGCATGTTTCTGCGTGATTTTTTGTGCCCTCATCATGATAAAAATGGCGGGGGCATTTTAGACTTGAAAGCTTTCTCAGAGAGTTTTTTCCTTGGACCTTTTAAAAGTCTTTAATGGGTGCTATCGAGAGATAAGATTGCGGGAGAGGTGCAATTTCGAGAAGGGGAGATAATGCTAGGAAATTTGTGAATGCACAGCACTTTAGTATGGTGTCGTTCATGGGTGGGCACTTGCTTTTTGAGTGAAAATCAGAAAGCTCATACTGTATTGAAGAGTTTGATATTGTGATATTTTTTCTTTTTCATGTTATTATTACTTGTCATCAGCAGAATTTATTTGATTGCAGTTTCAAAGGTGGATTAAGCGGGTAGATTAGAGAGTTGCGATTTCTGAGCGGATTGGAATACAGCTTATGAAGCTTTTCTGCGTCAGGATAGCTTCCTCTTCAATGGGGGTAGTTTTTCTATTGGCGAACGAATTGAATAACTCTTGCTAACAAAATAGATTTGCACCTCAATAAAACACCTATTTTTTCGTTAAAATGGATAAATTTTTCTTGTATTTTTTGATGATATAATTAAAGATAACTAACTTCATAGCATCTTGGCTTAAAACGGGGGGAGTTGTGGACGGTATATCTTCTAAAAATAACAGTATATCTTCTAAGAAGATAAGCATCAAAAGAAAAAATCGATACGCAGAACAGAGCTTTTCTGCAATTATGATGCGAAAATTGTGCAATATGGTGCGTGGGGTATTCGAAGGGATCTTTACAGTATTTACTTTCATAATTTTTATTATCTTGCTCAACATACGTGGACCGGTTCATACCGCATTAAAAGTCTTTGGGTCGGTGAGTGGAATAGGGTGCTTTTTGTTTTTTTTCGGATATCTCATAGAACGCCGCGAAGCAACAGCAGATGAAGCCGGTATATCGTTCGCATTACTCATGGCAATTGCTGAAGGCGTTTCTTCTATTTGCTCCCTGTCTGCTGCGTGGGGTTACGACGCTCTCTTATTCCGTTTAGCACCTCCTGGGTATGTTCTTATTCTCCCTGAATAAATAGAGTGCACTTCGTTTGCATACAAATCAAGATGAGAGGCTGTCTGCCTCTCAAATTCTTAATAATCGCTCTCCAAAATAATGACATCAGACCCGCGTTTTTAATGAAGGGATTAACAAGCCTTGGGTCCTTAAGCCTCAAGGCAACCCTTTACAAGTTGCGCCTAACGGCATCCTTGACCTTAAGACAGCAAAACGGCTTATTTTGTTTTTCTCATGCGGTTTTGAAATCATGATATAAGGGGCAAGCTTCTCATCGTGCCTAAATGGTAACTTATCGTGTGTTAAATGGAAAAATGAGAAAAAGCATCTTTATGCAATATAATCCAATTATGATTTTTTGATTTGAAGATAAAGGGTTTAAAGTTCTACAAGACTGATACAATAAAAGGGGGAAAATCGCCTATTCTTAGAAACTAAGGCGTATTTTAGGTGCTCTTGATATAGCTATCTCACCAAATGGTTTTGAAGACTTATCCTTTTAGCTCTATTTATTAAAAGGTCATTTTGAGGGGGCTTGGCTAATGAATGTAAAGGAAAATTAGCACGTAATATTTCGCTTTGCTGGTATAGATGCTGAATGAGTTAATTATCTAGAGGATCACTGAAGAGGGAGCGCTAAAAAATGGTGAAAATCCTCCGTACTTCGGTGAATTCGTGGTTGAAGATATAATCGTAGAACTTGGCTTATCTGTTCCTGAAACAGCTGAATGGTTTGAAATGGTTAGGGTGTCAGTTCTGCATATGCTTGACTCGCTATACAAAAAAATTACGATTTCGTGCAAGCTTTAAAACATAAATACCCTAAAGATATATCCTCTTTGTACATGTTCTTATCATCGTTAAAATGCCTTCTTAAAGCACGACAGGGGGTGGCTATAAAGTTGAGAGCTGTAAATATAAATGATGGCGTTGGTGGTGGTGTGAGAAGATGGTGTTCAATCGAAGTACTCTATCCTTATTTTTATGGGCTATGCCTGAAAGAGAGAGCTGGAGAGACGATTTGTGAGCAAAGAGAAAGTGTTTTGAGGTTGCGTGTCTGCAAGAGCAGAACAGTAGTCGTGGTGATATTTAAAAACAATAAATTTGATAAAATTTTACAATTTTGCCAAAAGCCAGTTTATTATAAAAGCTGTTGCTTATACGCGCTCATACAAAAGTTATAAGAAGCCCAAAAGTGCTAAAAAAGTCTTTGCTCTTTTTCAATAAGACGGATCTGCAAACAATATTCAAAAAGTGTTCGTGTTTTTGAAAGAGCATAAAAGGATACTCTTGCAATAGAGAGAAGCGTATTTGTGAGTTACAATTTGTCATGATTTTCGGTAAACACTATTGTTTAGAGCGGTGAGAGAGGGCATGAAAAAATTTTAATATTCAGTTTTTTAAAGAGTGTGGTCAGTCTTTAGGATAGAGCTTGTGTCCCTAGAGCCTATCAAGTAAGCCCGCATAAAGGCTTCAAGAAAGCGAGCACCTATTATACTTTTTGCCAGCATATACTCTTTTGTCAGCCCTTAGAACGTAAAGGGGCAAGGGAGGTATTTTACCTCTTTCTTGTACCGTTTCACTTCACACGCCAATTCTGCTTGTGATGTGCAAGCCAAGAGATTTTGTTTGACTCACTATGAGGGTTTGACATGAGAAAATCCTATGGTATTCATGATCTTTCATGAAAAACAATGAATTATCCTTATAAATCAATGTGAAAGTGCTATTATGAAGAGAACTCCTTGCACATCTTAATAGCCCATAGAGATTAACTGGGTATTATTTTATATTCTGTACACAGAAGTGTCTTTATAAAAATACTCCATCTTGCGCAGAAAAAAGAACAGCCCGTTAAAAAAGAAAAACATCTCAATGCTTGCTTTTCTTTTTTCCATGAGAGATTTAAATTGATAAGCCTGTCTGAAAAGAGTGCTGTTTATGCCCTTAAAGATACTGCTCTTGTATCAAGATCACTTACTCAGGCGAAAATTGGAGTTTTGCGAGGTAAGCATAAACGCCATTTTTTGCCACAAGTTCGGCATGGGTTCCTTCTTCCACAAGGGCGCCTTTATCCATCACAAGAATACGATCTGCTTTTAAAATTGTTGCCAAACGATGCGCAATGACCAATGTTGTTCGATTTTGCATCAATCCTTCTAAAGCGTCTTGCACCAACTTTTCACTGTTTGCATCTAAAGCAGATGTTGCTTCGTCAAGTAGTAACAGGGGCGCATTTCTTAAAATTGCCCGTGCAATACCAATGCGTTGTTTTTGCCCCCCAGAAAGCATGGTACCACGTTCTCCTACTTGCGTATCCAAGCCATCTGGTAAAGCTTGAATAAATTCAAGTGCATTAGCCGCTTTAGCGGCAGCAAGAATTTCCTCTTCATGGGTAGTTTCAGTTCCAAAAATAATATTATCACGCAATGTTCCATCAAAAATGGCGACATCTTGTGGAACATAGGAAATTGCACTGCGTAAATCTTGTAAAGAAAGGCGATTAATTTCCATGCCATCCAACCGAATTGTTCCATTTGTCGGATCATAAAAACGAAGGATCAAAGAAAAAATGCTGCTTTTTCCTGCTCCGGAAGCCCCAACAAAAGCAACCGTTTCGCCTGCTTTTACAGAAAATGAAAGCGAGCGTAAAACCTTCTCTTGTGGTCTAGAAGGATAAGTAAAATCAACCTGATCAAAAACAAGTTCACCTCGAACAGGTTGCTCTAATGATAAAGGATTTTTAGGTGCTACAATAGTAGGTTGCTCTTGTAACAATTCGGCAAGCCGTTCAGCAGCGCCTGCTGCTTGGATTAATTCTGCTCCCAGTTCCGATAATTGCGCAAAAGTAGAAGCTCCAAAAACCGCATAAAGGACAAATTGCCCTAATGTTCCTCCTGTCATCGTTCCATTCAAAACATCACGCGATCCAATCCATAAAACAGCAACCACACTGCTAAAAACCAAAAAAATTGCAAACCCCGTAAAAAAGGAGCGCAAGATTACAGAAGCACGTGCTGTTTGAAAAGCACGTTCTATCAATTGTGAAAAACGTATTGTAACGAGTTTTTCAGCGGTAAAAGCTTGCACAGTGCGAATAGCGCTTACCTGCTCTGTAGCAACAGCATTGGCATCTGCAAGACGATCTTGCGCCGCGCGGGTACGAGAGCGAACTTTACGTCCAAAGACTACCAAGGGAATGGCCACAACAGGAATAGCCGCTAAAACCAACAAAGACAATTTAGCATTGGTGATCACCATCATCACGACGGCTCCGATCACGATAATCAGCTGACGTAAAGCGGTAGAGGCGGTAGAGCCCACAGCTAATTTTATTTGTGTGGTATCTGTGAGAAGCCTTGAAACAATCTCTCCTGAATGTGACCGATCAAAAAAAGCAGGAGAAAGTTTCATAATATGGACAAACACATCACGCCGTAAATCGGCAACAATCCGTTCTCCCAAGGTGATAACACAGTAATAACGGGCTGCTGAAGCAAATGCGAGAAACAAGGCTAAGATAAACAAAATTCCAAAGTAAAAATTGATATGTCCATGGCTTGAAGTAGAAAACCCATGATCAAACATTTGGCGGATAGCCACAGGCAAAGCTAATGTGACAAGAGCAGCAACAGATAACGCTAGAAAAGCAAAGATAAACAACCAACGATAGCGCAAAAGATAAGGAACAAAAATTGCAAGCGAAGAGAATGAAGATTTCTTAGGGGAAGACTTTGTCGATTTTTCTGAACGAGAACGTAATGTCATAAAATTTTGCTCACTGTATTGGATTTGTAACACTTGATACAATGATGTATCTTGAACACTTGTTTTTTGATGCGTGCTCAGTTATAGGAATAAATACTTTAATCAATGTATCAAAAAGACAAAGGAAGTGCACTTAAAAAAACAAGCAAGTGCTATTTCATTCTATAAACGCAAAAGGTTTGACGCATGAAAGCGAATATTCACCCCAACTATCACAAAATTACCGTTGTTATGACGGATGGAACCCAATATACGACGCGCTCTACTTGGGGAAAAGAAGGCGATACTCTTAATCTAGATATTGATCCAAGAACGCATCCGGCATGGACAGGTGGCTCCCAAACGCTCGTAGATCGTGGTGGTCGTCTTTCTAAATTCAAAAATCGTTTTGGTAATATTGGCATGTAAAAGCCTCCTCTTTATGGGGTACAAGGGTTTTAAACAAAACGATTGCAAACGATGAGTTTTTGATCCTATCAAAGAGTGCACTTTAAATATTAATTCAAAAACGCATCCGACATAAACAGATGGGTCTATAAATCATTGTGGTTGCGTTTTTTAAATTCAAAAATCATTTTGAAATACACGCAAAAATCCTTTCTTCCCTAGAGTATAAAGACTTGAAATAAAATAATTGCAAACTTTTCTTCTTTTTTGGAACTGAACATACCCATGGAGAGGAAGTATTTTCCGCTTCTAGAGCTGCCAATGTATTTGAATTTATTCAAGCTTTACCAAACGTCTTTGATACGCAAGTAGAAGAACGTGGTACTATGCTTTCTGGGGGCAAAAACAACGCATCGGTATTGCACGGGCGATTTTAAGAAATGCAGCCCTCTTGTTGCAAGCCGGCACCATCATTGTATTTGCCAACTCGTGGATGTTGCTACAGCCCTTGGCACTTGAGATAATTTATTATAGGCATTTTAAGTCCTTTCTTAATAGTTTTTTTATTCACGCGGGCTCTCTCCGCTTGGTACGTGCAAAAGACATGGTTTTGATTGGTTCACCATGGAACAGGTTTGAAATGAGAGAATCTTACGGTATTCGGGATTCTCATTCAACATACAAGACAATGAATTATTATTATAAATCAAAATTTTGCTACTTGATGAAGCAAGATTTGCTTTAGATGCAAACAGTGAAAAGTTGGTGCAAAATGCCTTAGAAGGATTGATACAAAATCCTAAATCCTGGTCATTGCACATCGTTTGGCAACAATTTTAAAAGCTGATCGTATTCTCGTGATGGATAAAGGCGCTTTTGTGGAAGAAGGAACACACAACTCATTATAAAAAATAATGTTTATGCGCATTTGGCTAAACTGCAATTCTCATCTGAGTAAGTGATCTTGATACAAGAGCAGTATTTTTAAGGGCATAAACAGCACTCTTTTCAGACAGGCTTATCAATTTGAAACTCTCATGGAAAAAAGAAAGGCAAGTATTGAGATGTTTTTCTTTTTTAATAGGCTGTTCTTTTTTTTTTGCCTGAGATGAAGTATTTTTATAAAGACACTTCTGTGTATAGAATATAAAACGATATCCAGTTAAATCGCTATGGACTATTAAGATGAGCGAGGAGTTCTCTTTATAACAGCACTGTCACGTTGATTTATAATGATAACTCATTGTTTTTCATGAAAGATCTTACATGGAATTTCTCGTTTCAAATTTGATTATGTTGCATTAGTCAAAACCATGTCTCTTGCATATACCAAGCAGAGAGAGCTCGCGTGAAGTAAAAATACTTAAAGAAAGAATAAGTCTTCTTCATGAAGCGTCTCAAGTTTTAGGGGCTGTAGTAATATTGAGGGGATTAGGAAAGTGTATGATGATGTCGCTTTACTAAAAAAGAGCCGATAAATGAGCAGAGAGACGCTTTTTATCGATGTTATAAAACAAGGTGAGCACGCAGCCATGTTTTGCTGTGTTAGGCTTTTGAGTACTTTGAACCAATATTGTGGGAGTGCATTTTAAGAATTATAAAGCTCTTCTTAAAAGTGCATAAATCATTAGAGCAGTACAATTAAATACAAATTGTTTTATTTTACCAGAAAAAATATCTATATTTTATGTATTGTTTTTATTAAAATATAATATGTAGTTATTTTCAAATCATATGTACACATAATGATACAATATCGAGAAATCGATAAAAGAGCTGCGTTAAATATTGGTGGGAATAAAAGAGAGCAAGAATGGAAGAAGACATAAAATTGGCAATAGCTTTCATAATAGCTACAATTAAGGTCATTTGGAAATGGGGGAAAAAATGTGGGAGCGGAAGATTCGGCGTTATGATTTTGTGCATCATATGGATGGGGAAGTCGTGGTATTTGGGATACTCAGTGGATTTTTTGTTCGGTTTGGCAATGATAGTGTGTTGTGGGGGAAGCTTAATGCTTGCATTGGCAATTTATCAGAACAAGCATTTAACTGAACAACTTGAGCAAAAAAAGCAAGAGTGCGCTGAACATAAAGATATTATTGCACAAGGGGAACAGAAGTGTCTTCAATTGACTGACCAACTTGAGCAAAAAGAGCAAGATTGCGTTGGATATCAAGATATTATTGCACAAGGGGAACAGAAGTGTCTTCAATTGACTGACCAACTTGAGCAAAAAAAGCAAGAGTGCGCTGAACATAAAGATATTATTGCACAAGGGGAACAGAAGTGTCTTCAATTGACTGACCAACTTGAGCAAAAAGAGCAAGATTGCGCTGGACATCAAGATATTATTGCACAAGGGGAACAGAAGTGTCTTCACTTGACTGACCAACTTGAGAAAAAAAAGCAAGAGTGCGCTGAACATAAAGATATTATTGCACAAGGGGAACAGAAGTGTCTTCAATTGACTGACCAACTTGAGCAAAAAGAGCAAGATTGCGCTGGACATCAAGATATTATTGCACAAGGGGAACAGAAGTGTCTTCACTTGACTGACCAACTTGAGAAAAAAAAGCAAGAGTGCGCTGAACATAAAGATATTATTGCACAAGGGGAACAGAAGTGTCTTCAATTGACTGACCAACTTGAGCAAAAAGAGCAAGATTGCGCTGGACATAAAGATATTATTGCACAAGGGGAACAGAAGTGTCTTCAATTGACTGACCAACTTGAGCGAAAAGAGCAAGAATGCGTTGGATATCAAGATATTATTGCACAAGGGGAACAGAAGTGTCTTCAATTGACTGACCAACTTGAGCGAAAAGAGCAAGAGTGCGCTGGATATCAAGATATTATTGCACAAGGGGAACAAAGGCTTGTTAAAAAAACTCAAAAAGTATCGCAGGAATGGTTGAAACAATGGGATGAGGGAGTAAGGCTATGGGAAAGAGACGTACTGGGGATAAAAAATCCTAGGGAAGATATGAAAGTCGGTGGAGATCGGCTTCCATTTGTAAAGGATATTTGTGTTCGAGGGGAGCACGAAGTGCGTTTATTGTACAAACAAGCACTCGAAAAAAAACTTACTTATGAACATTACAAAAAAATATGTAGTCTCTTGGATACCTCGTATTTTAGGAAATTTTTTGTAAAAGCAGTGCGATTAATGAGAAAGAATGGAATAACTCTGCAAAAGTTTGTAGATCCTCTTACGAACAAAAAACGGAGTCAACCTACGATGTTATTACTTCATTGGTGGTTATATGTTCTTGATGATATGATTACAGCTGAATGCAAACAGCACCAAAAGGAAAACTCTACAGGGGAGGATAAAAAGAAAAAATTTACAGATACTTTGTGGGACAACATATCTATAAGTACAGAACACGAAGAGATAGAGGAAATGCTAAAGCTTTCGGAATCTTGGTCTGGTGAGTGTATTTTATTATTATATTGTAAAAAGAAAGTGTTGTTGTTGTTGTGTGATTTTTCCAGTGATTATAAGGCGGCAAGAGAAACTTTCATTTACTATAAGAAGCTTATTAAAACAGTGAAAAAAGGCTATGTTGCCTTTGATAATGGTTGCCATTCTGTCACAGTTAGAGATGTAATCAATACTTGTAAAGAGAATGACACAAATAGAGCAAAAGATCTTTCCATAGCTGAGGGGAATCCAACATTTGAAAAAGTTTACAAATTAGGAGCCAGAGAATGGATAAAAGCAGCAAATGAGATATGTGATAACCGATTGATCTTTTGGGAGAAGCTTGTTGAGGAAAAAAATTAAAAGAAAAATTAAAAATTATCTTCGGTAATGAGAAGATAAAGGCGCTGAAAGAGGTTGTTGAAAAAGATAAAGAGCAGCTTGCAAGTGAAATGCAGAAAGCAATTTTGGAAAACAAAGATTTTTGTTACTATAAATCTCGAGAGTATTTCATAGACTATCTGAGATAATGGTTAAATGAAGGGGGGGGAATGGCTGTATAAATCAATGGATTTGCTAAAATTTCTGTTGTCATGTAGAGGTGAAAACTATGAGAGGCATATGTGATAGCCCTTAGCAGAGAGGGGATATTTTAAATTATAGTCAATCTTTTTTGCTGTGTAGGCGGTGATTTCTTAAGAGAAGTAGGGGAGGATGTTGGCTTCTGATGTCGTTGTTGCTTCTTGGGGCGTTTTGTTGTGATGATATTTTTTTTTGCGAAATATATCGCTACCGCTTTCTTTATCGGTGACAAAACCACCTGCTTCACGAACCATCAGTATTCCAGCAGCCATATCCCAAATTTGCAGGTTATCTCCCCAAAAACCATCGGTTTTTTCTGCGGCGACATAAGCTAAATTCGAGAGCAGCAGCACCAAAACGGCGAAGTTTGGCAACTTCCATCATTATATTGCGTAATTCAATAAGATAGGTTCCATGATTTGGACGACCAAAATGAGGCATTTCCCGTGGCAATGACACAATCTTCTAGTCTACGCCGTGCAGAAACGCGACAGCGTCAGTCATTGAAAAAAGCACCACACCCGCGTTGTGCGGTGAAGAGTTCATCACTCACGGGATTGTAAATGACACCACCAACGATTTTTCCTTGGCTTTCTAAGGCAATGGAAACAGCAAAAAAGGGAATGCCATGGAGAAAATTTGTGGTGCCATCTCAAAGGGTCAACAATAAAACGGTGTTGTGAATCTTCTCCAATGATTTCTTCTGACTCTTCCATCAGAAAACCAAATTTGGGGCGCGCTTTGCTTAATTCATTGAAAATAATTTTTTCCGCTTTGCGATCTGCTTGGCTGACGTAATCTGCTAGATCTTTTCTGAGGTTTAAATGCCTTTTTTGAGGGTTTTTTCTAATTTTAGGCGAATGTGTTCATTGCCGGCAATGATATTTTTTTTGCGGAATATATCGCTACCGCCTTCTTTATCGGTGACAAAACCACCTGCTTCACGAACCATCAGTATTCCAGCAGCCATATCCCAAATTTGCAGGTTATCTTCCCAAAAGCCATCGGTTCTTCCAGCAGCAACATAAGCTAAATCAAGCGCAGCAGCACCAAAACGGCGAAGTCCGGCAACCTCTGCCATCACATTACGTAATTCAATAAGATAGGCTCCATGATTTGGGCGACCAAAATGAGGCATGCCTGTGGCAATGACACAATCTTCTAGTCTGCGCCGTGCAGAAACGCGACAGCGTCGGTCATTGAAAAAAGCACCACACCCGCGTTCTGCGGTGAAGAGTTCATCATTCACGGGATTGTAAATGACACCACCAACGATTTTCCCTTGGCTTTCTAAGGCAATGGAAACAGCAAAAAAAGGAATGCCATGGAGAAAATTTGTGGTGCCATCTAAAGGGTCAACAATAAAACGGTGTTGTGAATCTTCTCCAATGATTTCTTCTGACTCTTCCATCAGAAAACCAAATTTGGGGCGCGCTTTGCTTAATTCATTGAAAATAATTTTTTCCGCTTTGCGATCTGCTTGGCTGACATAATCTGCTGGTCCTTTCAAAGACACTTGCAAATTTTGCACTTCACCGTAATCACGTACCAACGAGCGTCCTGCTTTCATTGCAGCTTGCACCATGACATTCATGACTGCAGAATGGGCCATTTTTTATTCCTTTATTTATCTTTTTCATTTGCACGACGCAAATAAATCAACTCATTGGTGTCTACAATGATACGTTCACCAGCATTCATAAAGGGGGGAACAAGAATACGAATCCCGTTTTCAAGAATGGCGGGTTTATAAGAGGAGGTAACCGTTTGTCCTTTGATGGCAGGATCGGCTTCCGCAATCGTGACAGCAACTTGATCAGGAAGTGAGATGCCAATAGGCTTTTCTTGATAAAGTTCAACTGTGACAGTCATCCCATCTTGGAGAAACGCAGCACGTTCACCAACAAAATCCTTTTGAAGTTCAAGTTGTTCATAAGATTCTGAATCCATAAAGACCAAAGCATCCCCTTGTTGATAAAGAAATGTGAAATCCTTTTGTTCAAGGCGCACGCGTTCAACGGTCTCAGCAGCGCGAAATCGTTCATTAAGTTTTGTACCATCAATCAAATTTTTCATTTCAACTTGGTTAAATGCACCACCTTTTCCTGGTTTTACAGCGTTGCATTTAACTGCAACCCATAAACTTCCTTGATGTTCGATCACATTACCAGGGCGAATTTCATTGCCATTAATTTTCATCGTTTCTATCCAATTCTATTCTTGCAAAAAGAACTCTCTTGTTGTCTTTATGGTGCTTTTCTTTGCTGCCTTTAACAGTCAAGCTCTTTTGTTATTTTCGGGCTAAAATCCCTTTGATTAACCTTGCGGCTCTCTCATGGTCCTGTGTGCTCTTTATGGGCTTTCTCCTGCTTTTTGCAAAGAGAAAAGCTTAAGTAAAAAAGGACCTTTATGTATTTTTGCTTTTCAGTTCTTTGCAAGACCATAAAAAGCGCTCAGACGCAAGCTTTTTAAAAATTTGCACAAAAATTTTTTAGAATTTTTGGGGAAATTTATCCCGTTGTGTCGTAAAATATCATCATTGATGGCAATGATATAATTGATGGTAATGATATAAGTTCCCTAAACCCATGAGGTGTTTTTAATTAAGAATATGTGAATACGGAGTTTATTATGAGTGTCTCATGGGATAGAGCGTGGTGTGTGTTATCGCGGGGTGTTCGTTTGTATTCTTATCAGAGATCAGCTGTAAAAAGGCTTTCTGTTTTATCGAGGTTAGGACTCTAAATTTTTTTAAAAGCAGGTATTTTTCTGTACTTGATGCGATTTCATCATGAGAGTACGGGGGCTGTTGTTTTGTTAAGATATCAGCATAGAAAAAGGAAAGTAGAACATTTGAGATATCGTCCATTTCTTTTAAACGCCCTGCGCTGACACGATTTAATCCGTTTTCATATTTCTGGATTTGTTGGAAAGTGACACCTAAAGCGTGTCCTAAAGTTGTTTGAGACATTTTTAGCATTTTTCGTCTCAAACGAATTTTTTGCCAATGAATTTGCCACTGAAAATGTCGTTATAAGGATTTTACCAAGACCCTAGAAAATGCTACACGGGATATAGAAAACTCTTCAGCTGCTTCAATCACAGATAGTCCAAGTTTTGCATTTACATCTTCGCGTAACAATTCACTAGGGTGTGGGGCATTTTCATTATTTTTAGTATTCTTCTTTAATCTTAAAGCTATAATTTACACTATTTTGTATTGTCACAATCTATAATAAAATTTATCCACTCTGGCTAAAAATGAGGTTTTTTATTGAGGTGCAAATCTCTTTGCCTTTCGCAAGAGCTTTTAAGTCTTTACGTGTAAAATATAGAGAATGTTTACATTAAATAGCGGGTTCATCTGGGCTGAGTACTTATATGAGCACGTGGTTCTCCGTTCACATTATACTGAAGAAGAGACACTATAACTCTACTATTTAATTGTATTCTATAACTCAAATTCACACCCATGTTTTGCTGCTTTTGAGGTTGATCTGTATAGATCACATTATATCCATTCCGTCGCAACAGATTGATAAATAAAGGAGTAAAGCTGTCTGCTGTATTATTTTTCTTTATAAGAAGTGTGGTTGTAGCTGGTGGTAGAGATCTCTTGATATCGCTAATAAATTTGTTAGCGACTAATTGTGCCTGACGCTTTGTAAGACTTTGATCAACATAATTTGATGAATAATTGCCTACAGATGCGCAACCAGCCACCAACACAACCGGTGACAGCAATAAATATTTTAACATCTTTAATTCCCCTTACTTATTGTTGCTCTTTATTTGCGAAGCTCCTCTTCCAGAAATAAGAGCAACTTTACTTATAGCACATTAACAACATATCGGTATCTAATCAATCAGTTAATTAATCAATGAATAATGGTTTCAGCTGTAAAGGCTGCTTGAAGTGCTTCTGGTGGCGTATATTTTAATAAACAGCTGCTTTTAGTGATTATGATAAAAAAGCAATTTTTTGCGTTTGCATGTTAAGATCATGTCCTCTATCACCATTATAAAATGATGTGTTAAGTGTTATTCCAGATTGATCAAAAAAATTTTCAAGCATTGCTTTTTGAGGGATGTCTTTTTTTAAATACGTATGAATGCTTATCCTGTTTGCTGTAAAATACTATCGTTTGAGGTGTGGTGCTATAAGGTATCAAATTTTGCACATGTGATGTTTTTATGAGAGTGTGTGGTGAATATTTGAGGGAGCTTGTCCGGATAATCTTGTGAAATGAACCACATAAAATGGGAAGCTAAAAGAGTTCTGTTCTGAGAAGACGGATTGTTTCCCAACTGGATAGGGAAGGGGCTTCTGTCCTTTGAGGGGTGGGAGGCAAGTCAAGAATAGAGAGTGTAGCGCCCTATATTATGATGTTAAAAGCTTTCATTTTGATCAGAGAGTAATTGTAAAATGGCTCTTTGTTTTATCGAGGTTAGAACTCTAAATCTTTTGAGCAGCAGGTATTCTTCTGTACTTGATGCGATTTCATCATGAAGGTATGGGGGCTGTTGTTTTGCTGAGGTGTCCGCATAGAAAAAAACAAGTGGAACATTTAAGATATCGGCAATTTCTTTTAAACGCCCTGCGCTGACACGATTTAAGCCGTTTTCATATTTCTGGATTTGTTGGAAAGTAACACCTAAATGTTGACCTAATGTTTTTTGAGACATTTTTAGCATTTTTCGTCTCAAACGAATTTTTTTGCCAATGAAAATGTCGTTATCAAGATTTCTGGCTCGCATTTTAAAGTCCCCGCCGGTTGCGAGCGCCCTCGCGTTGGTATTCCGGGAGCTTGAAAATACTGAACTCAAATCAGCCTTTTTGCTTTTAGTGCTGAGAGCACCTGGACATAGCAAAAACTCCCGGAATTCCGGGATACCCACAAAGTGGGGTCAATTCATGTTTGAGTTTTCGGGTTTTCAAGGCCCTATTGGTCGTTGCGTATGCGACCAAAACATCTTTTAATTCATAAAGTAATTTTAGGAAATTTACAATAAAAAATAGCTTTTTACTGAGAGGCGGCGTGTTTTTCGTCCAAGAAAAAAGAATGAAAAAATAGAGCTTTCGGAATTTTCAGGATAGCCTAGCTCTTTTGCTTATTGGGTATTGTTTGCTTAAGCAAATGATACCAGTGCGTTTTCTTTACCAATGAAAATGTCGTTATCAAGATTTTTGGCTCGCATTTTAAAGCCCCCTCCGAGTGCGAGCGTCCTCGCGTTGGTATTCCGGGAGCTTGAAAATACTGAATCCGAATCAGCCTTTTTGCTTTTAGTGCTTAAAGCACCTGGACAGAGCAAAATCTCCCGGAATTTCTATAAATTTTATCTTTTTGATGCAGAGAGGAGTATTTTAAAAAACAGGAAGGAGCTTTATTGCTTCTTTGTGCGCTTTTTCTAGTTGTGCCTTATCCATGCCTTGGAGCATTATTTCAAGATCAGGAGCTTGCATTTTTGCCTCCTTTGCGAGCATATACCATGCCGCTGCCATTATTATATCGCCTTTTGTTCCTGTGCCATCTCGATAAAGCCTTGCAAGGGAAATCTGTGCTGGTGCTACCATGTTGATAGCATTTCTTTGAAGTAAATGAAAAGCACGCTGAAAATCTGTTTCTCCTCCACGCCCCTGTACAAGCCATTGTGCTAAATGAAGTTGAGCTTTTAAGTGATTGTTTTGAGCCGCTACCTCCATGAGCTTGCGGGCATTGCGATCATCTTTTGGTCGCTTTAACGTGCCTAAGGAAAGAATTTTTGCAGCAGAAAAAGCAGCATCAGCATCCCCAAGAGCAGCACCTTTTAAGTACCATTTTAAGGCTTGCTCTATTGCTTCATTTTCACGACTTTGGGAAGAAACACCAGGGAGAGCTTGTTTTTCCTGTGAGGCTTTATAAAGAAGCAGTTGTCCATAATAAAAATAGGCTTCCTTGACGCCTGCTTTGACAGCTTTTTGAATGAATTGCGCACCAAGTCCTTGATTTTGTTTTATAAAGTTACCATCAAACAACATAAGTCCATAGCGTAGTTGTGCTTGGGGTTCCCCCTGTTTTGCAGCGCGTTCAAACCATAAAGCAGCACGCGCACCGTCAATAGGAACAGCACATCCTTCCATATAAATTCGGGCAAGAAGAGTTTGTGCAAAAGGATCATTTTTTTCAGCACGTCGGAGTGCTTCACGAAAAGCTTTTAAATAATAACCTTGGATGTAATAGTCATAGGCTTGGTCATAGTCTCCAGCTTTTAAGGGCTGAAAGGGTTCTTGAGTGTTTGAAGCTTCTTGAATCGTATTGAAAGAGCTTTCAGAATTTGAGATTTCTTCAGTGTTTCCCGCTGAAATTACAGCAGAACTTGCAAGCCCAATCACGCCTAAGATAAGCAGCTTCACGCTTCTCTTGATCATGGTGTTTTCTCCTCATTACCGATCAGAATTTTCACATTTTTTTTTCATCATTACAAGCCGTATAAGAATTTCATTTCTATATTACTTTTTATCTCTCAGTTTTTCGTCTTGGTTCAAGGTAGGGTTGGGTAAGTTAAAAAAGTAGCATAAATGTCGACGAGAGACAGACTGTTTAAAACAGTTCTGTTAAAAATAATAATGATGAGGGGTTATCGTATGTAAAGATGCTTATCTTCTATTATATCAATGGCTTATCCCCATAAAATGAAAAAATGCTTACAATGGAGGTTGCTTTTTAAAATACGTATGAATGCTTATGAATAGCGCACGCTATCCGTGTGATGTTAGCTTGCATTCTCATCAGAGATCAGCTGTAAAAAGGCTTTCTTTTTTACCGTTGTTAGAACTCTAAATCTTTTGAGCAGCAGGTATTCCTCTGTGCTTGATGCGATTTCATCATGATGATATGGGGGCTGTTGTTTTGTAATGATATCGGCATAAAAAAAGGCAATGGGAACATTCAAAATATCAGAAATTTCCATTAAACGCCCTGCGCTGACACGATTTAAGCCTTTTTCATATTTTTGAATTTGTTGGAAAGTGACACCTAAAGCGTGTCCTAAAGTTGTTTGAGACATTTTTAGCATTTTTCGTCTCAAACGAATTTTTTTGCCAATAAAAAGATCAATATTAAGATTTTGAGATTGCATTTTTCCCCGCCGGTTGCGAGCGCCCTCGCATGAGTATTCCGGGAGCTTGAAAGTACTGAAATCTAATCAGCTTTTTTTGCTTTTAGTGCTTAAAGCACCTGGACATAGCAAAAACTCCCGGAATTCCGGGATACCCACAAAGTGGGGTAAATTCATGTTTAGATTTTCGGGCTTTCAAGACCCTCTTGGTCGTTGCGTATGCGACCAAAACATCTTTTAATTCATAAAGTAATTTTAGGAAATTTACAATAAAAATAGTTTTTTACTTACAAAATTTGTTTTTTTATGAGAGGCTATCCGCTTCTTAAATCTCTCTGGAATGATTGTCAAAATCATGACATTAGCCTTCGTGTTTTTTGAGAGGGTTAAAAAGCCTTAAGTTTTAAGATCAAAAGAACTTTGGACGCTTAAAAGTTAAACATTTTCAATTCGCTAATATTGACAACATAGACAAGAGTAATTATCTCCAATATTCAGGAATAGAAAGGACATATATTATGAAGCCCACCCTTTCTCCGCTAATTTCAGAGTTCGAAACCGTTGAACAGGAAAGCAGCTACACTGCATGGCTGCGCGATAAGGTAGCGAGCAGTCTTGCAAATCCATATCCTCCTATTCCGCATGATGAGGTTATGGCTGAAATGGAAGTTATAATCAGTCAGCTTGAAGCTGAACAGGACAAGTGATGCTTCCGGTTGTTTGGTTGTCTTCGGCGCGCGACAATTTGCGTCAGATGTTACCTATATTGCTCGCGAAAATCCATCTGCTGCGCGCCGAATGAAAAGGTTTTTGGAAGCATCCGTACTGCCATTGGCTGAACATCCATATTTATACAGACAGAGTGAGAAGGTATTAGGATTACGAGAAATTGTAGCGCATCCAAATTACCTTATATTGTATCGAGTAGCTGCACATCAAATCGAAATTGTAGCTGTAGTACATGCCCGACGTGAATTTCCTATTTTTCTTTAATCTAATGAGAGGCTGCCTCTTAAACCTTTCTGGAACAATTACCAAAATCATGACATCAGCCCCGCGTTTATCAAAGAGACTAAAATGATTTCTTCCACGGTAGTGAATTCACGCGCGGTCTCTTCATTAAAATTTGCACAATCGCTTGCTGTTTGAAGAAGGGGGGGGTGATCGTTTCTCTGTGCTATAGGATGTGTGTCTGTGGAATGTGGTGGGGTGGCATGTGGTTTTGGGCGTGCGCTTTAAAAAATAAACATAAGCATTATTCAAATTTAACGTGATGCTGTAGCAAATTTTTTTGCATCTAAATTGTAGCCGGCTTCACATAGTCGATCAATAAGATCCGGAAGTGTTTCTTTTACGTGTTCTTTAAAAGGAATGTATTTAAGCCCACCAAAATCTGAAGGGAGTTCAAGGTCTTGTTTTTTTAGAATAGCGACATTTTTGCGAGAAAGTGCAGCGGTTAACATGCCCATTTCAAAAATAACGTTTTGTCGTGCACGAAATTGTTCTTTTTTTTCCTTGTCAGATCTAGCATAGCCTATATCATCGGGAGTAAATAGCACAATACCAAATCCTATAGAATCGTTACAAGCTTCTTTTTCCAAAATTTCAATGAGGGTTAAACCATTACCACCAGTATTTTTTAAGATGTATGGTTCGAGATCAAGCCTGCGAAGAATAAGTTCAAGTTGCTCTAGAGCAATATGGTCATGGCCATGAACGATAAAGATTTTTTTATTTGAGGGATTGGGGGCAGTTTTTGAGGAAGGAATCGTTGATGTTTCTTCTAGATGCTTTGCTAAATCTTCTATTAACTTTTGTTTTATGTTTTCTTTGCCTTGAACTTGAAGTTTTCCTGTGCTTTCATACCAATTAATAACGCCTCCTTCGGAGGTTTTGATCTGATATCCTTTAGAAGAATTAAGTGATAGAGACTTAGTTTCTATGATTTTATATCCAGCTGTTTTAACTATATCTTTAAGGTCTTCGAAGGTTCCGCTATATTTCACTGTTTATATTCTTTCAATATCGCTGGTTATTAATATAAAATGTTGATTTATTTTTATAACTATTTGAATTTAAATAGCTTTATGATTTCATTTTCTTATACAATGCACAAAAAGAGACGGTCACCTTCTATTCAATTGATTGAAACGTGGGAAAACTTGACTAAATGATGGGAAATTTTACTGCGTGATGAAGCGATCTGATTGAATTGTGAATGAACGAAACGAATTTTTCTCCTATTTATATATTCCATTATGTTCTCTATATAAGAAACACGAAAGTTAACGCTTTATTTATAAATTTTCTTCCTATATTACAAGGGGGTGTTCTCACATTTTTCTTGCATTGTTTTAAGCAGTATTAAGGGGTTGTCGTTCCCAAAAATCACTTCTTCTACAGCAATGAATTCACATCCAGTCTTTAAGACTTCATCAAAGGTTGAAAAATCGCTTCCTGCTTGGATAATGGCGGGGGTTTGCATAATTTCTGCCCACCATGTTGCTAACTGGAGATTGCGGGGGTGCGCTTGGGGTTTTTTATCAGCACCGAGTTTTCCAAAGAACAGGTAATCAACATCTGTTTCCGCTGCAAGCATAGCACTATGGCGATTGCGTAAATTGCCAAAGCCTATGATTTTTTGTTCCTTTTGCTGATTTTTGAAGCTTTCAAGAGCGTTAAGATCATCTTCTATGTGCAATCCATCAGCCTTTATGCGCCCAGCAATGCGGCTGTCATCAGCGATGAGAAGGGCTGCGTCATGATGTTGAATATCTTCTGCGTAAGTTTGCGCTTGTTGTTGTAAAAAAGAGCCATCATCTTTCAACTTTTCAGAATCATAGAGGATGACGCATGCAAAAGACTTTGTTTGCAAAATTTGCTGCAAAAATGTTTTTGGGGTGTTGCGCCGAACATCAAGTGTTAAAATCAACTGAGGGAAAAGAGGTGGATCAATTGGTTTATTTTTTTGTTGTGTCATGTCAAATCCCTGTTTCTTAGAAAAAATAACGCTTAAAAATTAAAGTTTCATTCTATTATGCTTATTTGTGATAAAAGTGACCACCATTTGCACGTAGTTTAAAGGATTTGTGGGTGTGTGGGAGCCTTCTTATGAGAAATGAAAGTGTTTTAAAGCATAATATGTTGCCTTTTTGTTGTGATACACGTATGGACGCTTTTCGTTCTTTTGCCTTTAAAAAACTTTTGCCTTTTAAAAAATAAACGCTTAAAATGAAACTTGACACTTAAAGATTAAAATTTCATCCTGTTCATGCTTGTTGGCAATAAGGGTAAGCACCATTTTTATGGGACTTCAAGGGGGGTGTGACGTGTGGGAGTCCACTGATGAAATACCAAGGTATTCTTGAGCATAATACTCAACCTTTTCGCCGTGATACACGTATTGATGTTTTTCGTTCTTTAGCCTTATTGACGATTTTCATCAACCATATTCCCAGAACGATCTATGAGTCTTTTACTCATAGAAATTTCGGTTTTTCTGATTGTGCAGAAGTGTTTGTTTTGCTTTCAGGGATTGCTCTTGGGTTAAGCTTTCATGGACGGTTACAGCAAAAATCCTTTGCTTTTATTATCCGAAAACTTTGGTACAGAGCTCTGCAGCTCTATGGTGCATATCTTTTTACTACTTTTGTCACGTTAAGTCTTTTTTTTGCTGCCTTTTTATTATGGAAAACAGAAAAACTTTTATCGATGAACAATGTGGGACTCTTTTTTAAAGAGCCTGGTATCGCATTTTTGAGTACCTTAAGCTTTGGGCATCAATTGGGATATAATAATATTCTTCCTCTTTATATCGTTTTGATGTTTTTTGCGCCTTTTATCCTTTATTTGAGTTGTAAGCAGACAAAATGGCTGCTTTTGGGCTCCTTTACACTGTATCTTATCTGCGGATTTTATAAAATTGCTCCTCCTTCTTATCCTTTAAAGGGAAAGTGGTTTTTAAATCCTTTGTCTTGGCAATTCTTATTTGTCATAGGATTGACCAGTACTTTAGCGCTTAAGCAAGGAAAAAAAATCGCTTTTCAGTCTTTTTGGATTGTTTGTGCGGCAGCGTATCTCTTGTTGGCGCTGTTATGGGTTCGCTTAAACTGGTGGGGCATTTTGGGGTGGCTTGGCTGGTCTTCCCCATTGTTGAACTTTAATAAAACCTTTTTAAGCTTGCCACGTTTACTCCATGTTCTTGCATTAGCCTTTCTCATTCTTTCTTTGCCGTGCATCAATAAATGGTTTTATGTCTCTCAGAAACATCCTTTAGCAATTTTAGGAAAACATAGTTTACCGGTCTTTGTAACGGGAACCATTTTTGCGATGTTTGGACAAATTATAAAAACAGTGATGACAGAAACGTTTTTTTCCGATACCCTCTTAATAATAACGGGTATTGCTTTGCAATTTGGAGTCGCTTATTATTGTGAAAAACGGCAATCTTGGCAGTGGTCATTTTCAAGGAAAATGATCCGTTTATAAAAAACATTCCTATAGTGTTTGTTGGGCACGTTAACCTTAGTATAAAAAGTGCGTTGCGCAAAAAAATTAAAAGAGGTAGCAGTTTTAAAAAAAGCGTTCTATACAGCAACAAAAGAAACTTTTTAATACTCTGTTCGTTGAGTGGTATAATTTTGTGCTGATACTTGGAGTATAAAAGCGTGAGTGTACATAAACGTCCATATGATGAACCTATTATCATGATTGAGCATAATGCTTTTGAAAATGCTTTTAATCGTCTCTATGAAGAAACAATGGCGCTGATTGAAAAAACCGCAGCGTATATTGACTCAGAAGGGAAATTAGTAGCACGCTCTCTTTCGGCAGAGGTTTCTGCAATCTATGCAAAAGAGGCTATGTATTTAAGTACACGACTTATGCAAATCGCTTCTCAACTCCTTCTTCTTCGCGCAGAGCGTGAAGGGGAAATGTCATCAGAACAAATAAAAAAAGAAATTGTAAAAGTGTCACTTCATACACCGACATTGGAACTTGAAACCCCGCATTGGCATGAATTGCCAGAAGTTTTTCGCCAATTTGTTTCTCATTCATTGCGTTTAGAAGCGCGGATAACCTATATGCGTGCTGGGTGGGAAACTGCGGCCTCCTGTGCTCTAGAAGATGATAATCCAGTGGGAAAACAAATCGAATTGCTCAAAACAGCCTTTGGGCGTTCTTAGAGGTACTCCCTTGCTTTGTGCGAAGGGGAAATGTCATCAGAACAAATAAAAAAGACATTGTAAAAGTGTCACTTCATACACTGAGCATTGGAACTTGAAACCCCTCATTGGCATGAATTGCCAGAAGTTTTTCGCCAATTTGTTTCTCATTCATTGCGTTTAGAAGCGTGCATTTTTTTCATTTAGAGATGCTGCTGTAGTTTAAGCACTTTGGTCAATAAGCGGCGGCTTTATCTTGAACGATGATAATCCAGTGGGAAAACAAATCGAATTGCTCAAAACAGCCTTTGGGCGTTCTGAGAATAATAGCTCCTTGCTTCTTTCTTGCGATATTTAGAGCAGTATACCCATTTTTTTTACAACCGAAATTTCACAACTAAAACTAATCTAGAGTGCTTTTTTCTGCCTAATTTCTATTTGAGCGTAGGAAATATCTTGAGCTTATAGCTGAAGGGTATAGGTATTGATTTCGAATATGGCATGGGATGGAGTATGGTTGGTTTTGTGGGAAATCGGCTTTGGTTGATTGCAGTTGGAACACTTTCTGTTGATCTATCGTGTGACTTTGTTTTGGTTATGATAATGATCTGGCTCTAAGATAGAGTAGGGGCTTGTACATCAATTTATTTATGCTCTATAATTTATGCCTATAAAGCTGCTGTAAAGTGTGTGTTAATGAGGATGATACACATTGTTACAGTTTTTGGGCTTCTTTTGTTTTGAATGGAAGGTATTTTCCTTCGCGTAAAATAAAATATCCAAAATAAAATGCCATATAGTGCCATATAATGAATGTCCCATGGGTTCCTTGTGCCCCTATGCAATGTCCCTCTCTATGAAATGTCCCTCTCTACGCAATGTCATTGTGGTGTGATGAGTATATTCAAAAATATTTCTCAGTTCTTATTCATATCCGTTGAGCCTCTCTCATCTTTATGCTTGCAAAGGAGAAAGCCGGCACTATCATCATCTTTGCCAGTCCCCAATGTTGCGGCAGCCTTTGGAACTTGAGACAATTCATTAGAAGCATTATTTTTAGTCCTTTCTTGTACAGTTTCACTCTATACGGCAATCCCACGTTTCATATGTAAGAGAATGGTTTTGATTGCTTCAATATAAACAGATTTGTAATGAGAAAATCTTAGGATATTCGGGATTCTTATGCAACATACAAAATAATTAATTATCTTTATAAATCAACGTGTTGTCTTGTTATGGTAGCGCCATGCTATAATGTAAAAAGTTTTCGCAAAGTGTGTACCATCCGTTTCATAGCCTCTTTACACTTATGAATGTACAATCCAGCACTGCTCTATTTTCTCGCTTGCGATGTTTAACCGTTATGGCATTGGATATGATATAGAAAGGGAATTTTTATGCTTTAGAGGGTGCTTGATAGGGTGCTTGCTTGTGATGTGTGAATGGTTTTGATTGATTTCAGTTATGCTTCATAAAGATGCTGTTCGTTGCGTGTTATAATTGTATAAATTTGGGGGGATGATTATCTTTTTACTGGTTTTGTCTTGGGTTGCTGTTTTCTTTGTGGTCTTGTCTTTATTCACATCTTTATTCACAGGGGGGAAAAGTGTATAGACTGTAGTTTATGGCAGAGACGATTCGTATTATAGGCATTGATCCCGGATTACGGCGTACAGGGTGGGGCGTTATCGATGTTGCGGGTAATCGTCTTCAGTTTATTGCAGCAGGGACGGTTTCTTCTGATGTAAAGTGTGAGCTGGCTTCCAGACTATGTCAGATCCACAAAGGTCTTTCAGAGGTTGTGCATCAATTTATGCCCCATGAAGCTGCTGTAGAACATGTGTTTGTCAATAAAGATGCTACAGCAACTTTAAAACTTGGGCAAGCACGTGCAATTGCACTGCTGGTTCCTGCGCAAGCAAATCTTCCTGTTTTTGAATATGCGCCCAACAAAGTGAAAAAATCGGTTATTGGTGTTGGACATGGGGCTAAAGAACAAATCCATATGATGGTCAAAGTTCTCCTCCCACGGGCTGAATTTGATAGCAGTGATGCGGCTGATGCTCTTGCTCTTGCTCTTTGTCATAGTATGCACCGTAACAGTATTGACCGATCTTATCAGGCAAGGATAGCGATATGAGTGGGGTGGCAACATGATTGGCAAATTAAAGGGCACTCTTGAACATATCTTTGATGATCATATCCTTCTTGATGTGCACGGTGTGGGTTATGTTGTTTTTGTGTCAAATCGGCTGCGTCCTTCTTTACCCTCTGTTGGGGAGGCGTTAAGCCTTTTTATTGAAACGCATGTTCGGGAAGACGCAATCCGCCTTTTTGGTTTTGCTACAAGAGCTGAACAGGAGTGGTTTTGTCTTCTACAAAATGTTCCTGGAGTAGGGGCAAAGGTTGCTTTGGCAATCTTGGGTACTTTATCGCCAGATGAACTTGCACAGGCTATTGCTTTAAACGATGTTGCGATGATTAGTCGAGCGCCGGGCGTTGGTAAAAAAGTCAGTGAAAGAATTGTGGGTGAGTTGAAAAGTAAAACACTCCCCTTTGAACAAGCGCTCAAGACTGTTTCGGTTCCTCAGCGTGAGATGACCAATCAACCTGCGCATGATGCGCTTTCCGCGTTGATGAAGCTAGGGTTTGAACGGGAGCATGCATCCCGTGCTCTTGCTCTTGCGATGAACGCTCTTGAGGGGGAAACTGTTTCTTCTGCCCTGCTGATCCGCCATAGTCTCAAATTGCTTTCTTCTCCTACTTAAAATCAAGGTAACAATGCATAAAGATGAAGATAAACGCCTTCTGGGTTCCGCCTCCCTTCCTAACGATCCAGATCGTTCCTTAAGACCACAAGTTCTCGATGACTTTATTGGTCAAGAAGCGGCACGGGCTAATTTAAAAATATTTATTGAAGCAGCAAAAACGCGGCAAGAAGCGCTGGATCACGTTTTGTTTGTAGGGCCACCGGGGTTGGGAAAAACAACGCTTTCACAGATTATGGCAAAAGAATTAGGCGTTAATTTTCGCTCTACTTCAGGGCCGGTCATCGCTAAAGCAGGAGATTTAGCCGCTCTCTTGACCAATCTTGAAGAACGTGATGTCTTGTTTATTGATGAAATTCATCGCTTAAATCCGGCGATTGAGGAAATTCTTTATCCAGCCATGGAAGATTATCAACTTGATTTGATCATTGGGGAGGGGCCGGCCGCACGCTCGGTGAAAATTGATCTGGCTAAATTTACTTTGGTAGCGGCAACCACACGTTTGGGGCTTTTGACCACACCGCTGAGAGACCGTTTTGGCATCCCAATTCGTCTCAATTTTTATACGATAGAAGAATTGGAATATATTGTGCAGCGTAATGCGCGGCTTTTTGCCGTCAAGATTAGTGATGATGGTGCCCATGAAATTGCACGCCGAGCACGGGGGACCCCTCGTATTGCCGGACGGCTTTTACGGCGCGTTTGTGATTTTGCTTTGGTTAAACAAGCAAAACAAATTGACCAAAAAATCGCCGATGAAGCGCTTTCGCGCCTTGAGGTCGATCATCTTGGTCTTGATCCGCTTGACCGTCGCTACTTGCTCCTGATTGCGGAAACTTTTTTAGGGGGACCGGTGGGGATTGAAACGATTGCTGCTGCTTTATCAGAACCACGCGATGCCATTGAAGATATTGTTGAACCGTATTTGCTCCAACAAGGTTTTATTCAAAGAACTGCTCGTGGACGCATTCTAACTGAAAAGGCTTGGAGCCATTTAGGGCTTTCTGCTCCAGCCTCTACAACGTCTATACAAAGGCGTTCTCAACTTTCTGATGCTCAAGACAATTCATTACTTCAGACGTCTTTATGGGATGGGGAAGATGACTAAGGCATTTCTTCATTAAAAGAAACTATTTGAACAATTTATAGCAAGGTCATAAAATACAAGAGACGTGCTTCCTTTAACATATTCTGGTCGAAAAAGTTTGGCACTATTGAGGGTTTTTTGCTTTTGCTTTCCACAACTTCAACACAAAAATGTGTTCAATCTTTTGATTGATAAACAATTTGCTATATTAGCTATATTAGATGATTTTATGGGGCATGAAGTCGATGACAGAAATAACACCTTTTAAGAGCAATCATACAAACGCTTTTCATAATTTTCAGGTCCGCGTTTATGTTGCTGATACAGATTTTTCCGGTGTGGTTTATCATGCGCGTTATCTTGAGTTTTTTGAACGAGGACGTTCAGAGTTTTTACGAGATGCCGGTTTTAATAATAAGATGTTAGCAGCAGGGGTTGAGGGAGAAAAACTGTTTTTTGTTGTTCGTCATATGGAAATTAATTTTTCAAGACCAGCTAAAATTGATAATCTTTTAGTCGTTAAAACACGTGTTACTCATATCCAAGGGGCACGCTTTTTTATGGAGCAATCTATTTTGCATGAGATGACCACGTTGGTAACAGCCAAAGTTGAAATTGCTCTGATTAATGAGGAGGCAAAACCGCGACGTTTACCCAAAGAACTTTTTGCAAAAATACTTGGTTAAAAGTATTATTCATTGAACCAGCAGCTTTAGGAGAGATCGGCAGATATAAAGTAATCTACAATCTAAAACTATACATTTATCATAGCCTAAATGTTTTCCAACAAGGTTACACGATACAGCAAAAGAAAACAGCTCTGCTACAACACTACAATAAATTGAAGATGATATTTCACAAAATTAAACACGCCTCATCCATTTTCTGCTATAAACTCAAGATATTTTCTTTCTTTTGAAGAAAGGTTTGTTGGCATCGGAAAACAGCGAAAAGTACAAAAAAATAAATAAAAAATGGATTAAGATTTGTTTTTATAAAAATGCACATACCCAGCGCAATATTGCAATAAAGTGATAATAAGCCATTAGGTTGAAAATTGTCTCAAAATACTTAAAGGTTTTTTTTTAAGCAATTTGATTTGTTTTTTTACTGGATTGTCATTTGGCATCACAAGAGCGCGTGTTTCATCCATTTCTATCTATAATGCATCACTTTATGTGCGCTTCTAAGCGTAGTAAATGAGTGAGAGATCAATGTATATAAAGCAGAAATGCATTCTTGATTTAAAGTTTCAAAAGCATATTATTATATAATATATTGACTGAGAAAGATAAATTATCACTTCTCACGGGTACAAATTCCAATAGAGTAATGAGAGTAAAATACTTTGCATTTCAAATCTGTTCATGTTGAAACAATTAAAATCATTTGCTTACACATCATAAGAGAGCAATATAAATCATTGAAAAAATTGTAAAAATGTTCCTTATGTATCATTCTCAATGCAATAACGATCAAATATCGCAAGTGAGCAAAGAGAGCGAAGAAGCTGGTTTTCATGAAGTAAAGACGTGAAAAGGCTTTTTTCATATCACAGAAGCTTTTACGTTATACCATAGTGCCAGAGAGATGATAGGCATTGAAAGAGGCAAATTCACAACACAATGAGATTACATGAGACTTACACTAGATTATATAGGACTTGTAGGGGTGCATGGGGGAGGCGCATTGTCGTGAGGTGTGGTAGGGTGGTTTAGTGTCGTTTTTTTGCCCGATGGTGTGATCTTATTAAAGAATGAGAGAAACAATAGCCTGAGGCAAAGCATAATTTTTCATGATGATAACATATTTATTTATAATGATAATTCATTGCGTTGCAATTTTTAGATAATTCTGAAACTTGTAAGATTTTTTCTTTTCAAGCTCTATTGCTGCGAATTAATTAAAAACATTTTCTTACATATCACAAGCGGGGTTGATGAGTGGGTACAAAAACACTTAAGAAAGGAATAAAATGCTTCTTATGAATCTTTTCAAGTGCTAAGACTTATTGCAGCATTTTAAGCTTAAAACGCGTATGATGATTTAGCGTTCTTTATCATAAGCGTAAAGATGGTGGTGCATAATAGATTTTATATTATGCATTTTTATATCTTTTATTTTTATAGTATTTATGGAGAAGTTCTTATCGTTATATTTTTCATAAATGCTGTTGTGAAATGAGGAGGGGCCTGCATTGAGGGATGTCTCTCGTCATCACTTTTTAAGGAAATTTAAGAAACAAGTCTTGTTTTAGCGCATGGATTTATGTGAGACTAGAGTTTTTACTTAAATTTAGAAACTATAAAATAATCTGTTTTATAAAACTTTTAAAAATACACCTTTCATTTAGAGGGACAAAAATTATGCCGCATGGTGAACTAACAAATCCGGAAACAATTGGAATGTTGCATTTGTTTATGCAAGCGAGTTGGATCGTGAAAGGTGTTATGATTGGGTTGCTGCTCGCTTCCATCTGGAGTTGGGCAATTATTTTTGATAAAATTTTTACGTATCGGAGAATACGGCGTGAAATAAAGCAGTTTGAACGTACATTTTGGTCCGGCAAAGCGCTAGAAGATCTTTATGCATCATGCAAAAGTCAACGTACAAATAGTATATCCGCAGTTTTTATAGCAGCAATGGTTGAATGGAAAAAATCTCTTGAAAAAGGGACCCATACATCGAAAAGTTTGCAGAGCAGAATTGATAAGGCTATGGATTTGACGCTGGGACGTGAAAGTGAAAAAATAGAATCAAAATTAAGTTTTCTTGCGACACTGGGATCCGCGGGACCCTTTATCGGACTTTTTGGAACAGTTATTGGTATTATGGAGTCTTTTCTTTCTATTTCAGCTTCTCAAAATACATCACTTGCCATTGTCGCGCCGGGGATTGCAGAAGCGCTTTTGGCAACCGCTATTGGTTTGTTTGCAGCAATTCCAGCCGTTATTGCTTATAACAAGTTGACTCATGAAAGTGCGCGCATCATTGCACAAATAGAAAATTTTGCCGATGAATTTTCAACAATTGTATCGCGGCGTATTGATGAAACACGCACAGCACCTTCCTCTTTATAAAAAGGAGCTTATCCATGGGCGTTTCTGTTGCTTCTTCTTCTTCTCGCAAAAATACACGTAGGCGGCATCATTCACGAAGCCAACTGATGAGTGAGATCAATGTCACTCCTTTTGTGGATGTCATGCTGGTCTTGTTGATTATTTTTATGGTCTCTGCTCCCCTTTTAGTGAACGGTGTTCCTCTAGATTTGCCTCGTAGTCAAGCGGGTCCCGTACGAGCTCAAAAGACACCCCTTACGGTTTCACTTGACGCGCAAGGGCGCTTTGCCATTAATCAAGATTATTATGAAACGTCACAGGCCCTGATTGCACACCTGAAAACTCTTCTGGAAGCAGATGCTACACAAAAAGATCAACGGGTTTTTGTGCGGGTTGCTAAAACTGTTGAATATCAGCAGGTATTAAAACTGCTGGCGGATATTCAAAAAGCGGGGTTTTCTCAAGTTGCGTTAGCAAGTCTAGCACAATAAATAATAAGTAATAAAATTGCGCATAACCGGTTGTTTTTAATTTTTTTTTTAAAAAGAGCATAGAGTGATTAAAAATGAAAAAATGTAAGGCATAAATAAGGCATAAAGAATGAATAAAGACTCCTATCATAGTATGAAACGAGGCTTGGCTTTATCCCTTGTGGTCCATGTCATTTTTCTCAGTTGGGGAGCCATTCAGTTTACAAGCTCTGTCTCTTTACCACAACCATTGGAAGCAATTCCCATTACTCTTGCTCCTTTAGTGGACGAGTTTTCTTCTCAACAAGGAGCCGTGAAGGCTCCTATCCGTGCAATCCCTGCCATAAAACCAACTATGCAGCCACAAGAGAAAGAAGATGCACGCCATATTGGAGAGGGACAAATAGATAGTCTTGCACCATTTCAACCAAAGGAAAAGCCGCGTCCCGTTGAAACAGCATCGCCACCATCAAGCGAGAACACATCAGAAACATTTGCACCAGAACTTACAAAACCAGAATTATTAGAAGCAAAAACAGAGGATGCGCCCAAGGTTGCACCTGAGATGCCTTTGGAGGCACCACCGGAGGATGCGCCCAAGGTTGCACCTGAGATGCCTTTGGAGGCACCAGAGGATGCGCCCAAGGTTGCACCTGAGATGCCTTTGGAGGCACCACCGGAGGATGCGCCCAAGGTTGCGCCTGAGATGCCTTTGGAGGCACCAGAGGATGCGCCCAAGGTTGCGCCTGAGATGCCTTTGGAGGCACCAGAGGATGCGTCCAAGGTTGCGCCTGAGATGCCTTTGGAAGCACCGGAGGATGCGCCCAAGGTTGCGCCTGAGACGCCTTTGAGAGTGCCGGAAGATGCCTCTAAGGTTGCGCTCAAGCCTGCGCACAAAAATGAAGAGATGATATTGCCAAAAGAATTGGCTCCAACGGTCCCAAAAGTACCAGCAGAGCAGATTGTTCATCAAGCGCCCAAAATTGTACTTCCAGAAAAATCTCTTCTTCCACAGTTTAAACCAAAGTTTGACGAAAAATCTCCAAGGAAGAATGAGGCTGCATTGAATCAAAATACGCCAAAGCTTAACAAGAAAAACCAAGAGAAACAGACCATTGAAGATATTTTAGCTCTGGAGGAAAATAATTTGCTTAATCGTGCGCGGTCACAAGGAGGGGGGGCAAAACGTTCTCATACACCAGAAGCTTTGGGTGCAAGAAAAAATATTAATGATACCACAAAAATGGCACAAACATTGGTCAATATTGCGGGGGGATGTATTCAACAGAAGCTTAAACTTGTGGCGCTTGGCGGCGATTTAAAAAACCGTCCGGTTGTGCGGTTGCGATTTTACTTAGACCGTGAAGGGATGGTTGTGGGTGATCCTATCATTGATCCCGTAAGCGGCCTTGAGAGTCAACAAGCTATTATGATAAGGCAGGTGTACGCTGCTGTCTTTTCATGCCAACCTTATGCAGATCTCCCACGTGATCAATATGATCTATGGGGGCAAGGTTTTGACTTTAGTGTTGATCCCCTCCAAGAAATAAGATGATAAACGAGAAAAAAGCGCTTAACGAAAGGACACATTCCATGATGACTATAACGAGACATAAAGTTTTTGCTTGGTTTATTGTCACTTGTGGGTTGTGGCTTTCAAGTAATTCATCGGGTTATGCGCAATTGAAAGGAACTATTTCGAGCGCTGATTTTAATCCCATTCCCATTGCAATTACAGACTTTATTTCCAATGATTCGATTGGGTTGAAAATATCTGCTGTGGTGACAGCCGATCTTGAACGGTCGGGGCTTTTTTTACCGCTTGATAAAGCAAATTTTTTTGAAAACATTTCTAATCCTAATAAACAACCGCATTTTGCTTCTTGGCAGAAAATAAAAGCGCAAGGTTTAGTTACTGGGCAAGTCATGAGAGAAATCGATGGACGTTTGAGGGTCGATTTTCGTTTATGGGATGTTTTTGGACAAAGACAATTGAAAGGACGGCGTTTTTATACCGCGACAGAACGTTGGCGGCGTGTGGCACATATGATCGCAGATGAGATCTATAGTGAGATGACAGGAGAAAGTGGTTATTTTGATACACGAATTGTTTTTATCGATGAAACAGGACCCCAAAATGCACGCATTAAACGCTTAGCAATGATGGATCAAGATGGCGCAAATTTGATTTATATGTCTGATGGAAGTGAATTGGTGCTTACGCCGCGTTTTTCCCCAAAAAGACAAGAAATGACCTATATGGCTTATGAGGACAATCAAGTACCTCATGTTTATCTCCAACAAATTGAAATGGGGCAAAGAGAGTTGATCGGAACGTTTAATAACATGACAATTGCTCCACGTTTTTCTTCTGATGGACAAAAAGTTATCATGAGTTTGTTACAAAATGATGGGAGTGCCAATCTTTACACCATGGATTTACGAACCCGTACGATGACGCGACTTACAACAACTTCTGCTATTGATACTTCTGCTTCTTATTCACCGGATGGAAAACAAATCGTCTTTTCTTCAGATCGTAGTGGAAAGCCGCAAATCTATAAAATGAATGCGGATGGGAGTGATATTCAGCGTATTTCTTCAAACGATGGGAGTTATTCAACACCTATTTGGTCTCCACGGGGTGACTATATCGCCTTTACAAAACAATTAAACGGACAATTTTCTATCGGTGTTATGCGCCCTGATGGACAAGGAGAACGAATTTTAACCACGGGGTTTCACAATGAAGGACCAACTTGGGCCCCTAATGGTCGTGTGCTGATGTTCTTTCGCAAAAATCCCGGTATGGGACCAAAAATTTATACGATTGATATTACGGGTCGCAATGAACGTCAATTACCCACCCCCAATGATGCTTCAGATCCAGCATGGTCGCCTTTGCTCAATATACAATAAAACAAAATGCTTAAAAACAGAATATAGAAGGAATATAGTCTATACAGTCTCAAGTTTAAACAATCTCAATAGTTTTTAAATTATTTAAAAGAAGGAATTGATTATAGTGTGCATGGGGAGTTATGTAGGTTTCATCTATCATCTACGGTTGTTGATCGATAATGGAATTTCCTTGGGGGAAAATGCTTAAAAAAATTCAAAACAATACCTTGAAAAAATAGAGCCGAAAATTCTAAGATCTCTAGATTTCAACTTTTTATTCAAAGTGTCGCTATATATATTTTTTTAAACTTCCTCTTCGATTTTGTTTGTGAAGAGTCCTCTTGTCAGGGGGGCTGTTGCTCTTTGATGTGTTTTATTCAAGTACGCGGTTGTTTTAGGTCTGAATATTGATTGATTGGTAAGAGCAAAAGGACAGATTTTTAAGATAAATGACGTTATTTTAGAAATATACGATGCCATAAAGTTAATGCCATAAAGTCAAAAATTTATCCGCAACAGATTAGAGAGATGTACCGCCTTTTTGTACAATACTTTGCTAAACAATCAGCTCTGGCTTTCCATTTGCTTATTTTTATTCTGTGATGTTGTAAAAACACTGTCCTTTGAAGTGTGGTGATATAGGGCGTATAAATAGGACGTATAAACCTCCTTGATATATTCTAAGTGTTTTTAAGTGCGTGGCGAATATTTAGGGGAGTGCATGTTTGTTGAGCCTTAAGTTTCAAGCGAATTCCATGGGTGATTCGTCATAGGAATACGTTAGGAAAATCCTAATTGTTTAGAGGCTAGATCATTTTCATCACTTGAGAGCGGAGAGGAGGTTCATCTTAAAGAACAAAAAGATCAAATAGAGAGGGGATATAGGGATAATTTTTGGGGCATGTAAGAAAGGCGTGAGGCTACAGAGTTTTGTATGCTTTCTTTTTTTGGTTATGTTTTCTGAAATTAATTGCGGTTTTCTTGTTGCACTGACAGCTTTTCCCCGCTATTGACGCGGGGCTTTTATATGTGCGGATAAAGAGGAGAAGTGACAGATGCTTTTGAAGCCCTCATGAATGAAGAGAGGGCTTATGCAAATGATGGGAATTATACAGACAATTTTGCCAAAATCTCATCACTGACATCAAAATTGGCATAAACATTTTGCACATCATCATCTTCTTCTAATGTTGAAATCAGCCGTAAAACGGACAAAGCTTTTTCTTCATCTATTGGTGCAAGGGTGGTGGCTTTCCAAATCGTTTTAATCGATTCTGCTTCACCAAGTTTTGCTTCAAGTGTTTTGGAAACTTCACCAATATCTTCAAATGCGCAGGTAATATGATGTCCGGTTTCTTCTGATTGCACATCTTCGGCACCGGCTTCAATTGCTGCATCCATGATGTTATCGGCTGTCCCTGCTTCTGGCTTATAGATTATTTCACCAATCCGATTAAACATGAAACTGACCGATCCTGTTTCCCCTAAGGCTCCTCCTGATTTTGTGAAGGCGGCGCGCACATTTGAAGCGGTGCGGTTGCGGTTATCAGTTAAAGCTTCAACAATGACGGCAACGCCACCTGGTCCATAGCCCTCATAGCGTACTTCATCATAATTTTCGACATCGGCGCCTGACGCTTTTTTAATCGCGCGTTCAATATTATCTTTCGGCATCGATTGTGCTTTGGCATTTTGAACAGCCAGCCTTAAACGTGGATTCATGGCTGGATCAGGAGCACCTTGTTTTGCTGCTACGGTAATTTCGCGTGCAAGCTTAGAAAATATTTTCGAGCGCATTGCATCTTGACGCCCTTTACGGTGCATAATATTTTTAAATTGTGAATGGCCTGCCATAGTTTTCCTTCCTATTTGAGGGCTTTCTTTCCAGTTGGATACTCTTTAGAATTTAAGGCGATAAAACACGCATCCCACCAGAATAAATGTGCCACAGCATGAGGTGAAATAATCGAATAAACCCTTTATAAGAAAATTCATCTTAAAGGTAAAGACACCTTAGTTGAGGATCATTACAAGAGAGATCTCTTGTCGTTGAGCAAAAATAACGCTATAACAGAATGTAATCTCATAGCAAAATGGTTTATTCCATGCCTCGCTTTGTTTTAGGAGTGGTTGGAGAGACCTAAACATATAAAAAAGTTCCAGTGCTCTTGAGTGGGCGGTAACCTGCCTCATAGAAGAGGCGCAGAAGAGGATTTATAAAAATGGCAACGCAACTTTTGATGCCCAAAGCAACAGCTGTTTGGTTGGTTGATAATACAGCTCTTTCTTTTGATCAGATTGCAGAATTTTGTAAATTGCATGTCTTGGAAGTAAAAGCTATTGCCGATGGTGATGCGGCTTATGGTATTAAAGGTTTAGATCCGATTAGTTCTGGGCAATTGACGCGCAGTGAAATTGCACGGGTGGAGGCTGATCAAAACGCACGATTGAAAATTTCTCAATCTAGGGTGCATATTCCTGAAAAAAAACGTAAAGGGGCGCGCTATATCCCTCTTTCTCGACGCCAAGATCGTCCCAATGGTATCCTATGGTTGGTTACAAACCATCCCGAGTTGAAAGATGCACAAATTGCACGGTTGATTGGGACAACAAAAGCGACAATTGAACAAATCCGCCTTAGAACCCATTGGAATAGTGCAAATTTGGTTCCTCTTGATCCTGTAGGGCTTGGTTTGTGTTCGCAAATCGATTTAGATTTTGAGCTCCAGCGTGCGGCGAAAAATCGCCCTGTTGCTGCAGAAGAAGATAGGTCGTTGCTTCCCGCTTCTGTGACGGAAAACGCTGCTCTAGAGGAAAATGAGAGTGAAGACAATCTGCATAAGACTTTTGACGCTGATAAAGTTTTTGCAAAGCTGAACGCGCTGCAAAAAAATCGTCAAGATCAAGATCAAGATCAAGATGATGCATAAAAAGCCATGACGCATAAGGGAAACATTTCTTATGGAAATGTTAGAGGAATGGCCAAAGAGAAGAAAAATTGGCAGAGACTTAAAAGTAAAAATGAGGACGAAAAAAAACAGAAAAAATTTCGTCTTCATTAGGAATTAACGGTTATTCTTAAAAATATTTTTAAGAATTGACCCTTCTTTACCAAATTCAAGGAGAAACGGACTATGCGCTCTACCAAAAAAACCATCTCTCATTCCTTAGCTATCCTCTTTCTTTTCTCACTATGCTTGGGTGGGTGTGGCAAAAAAAATGTTGGTGCACTTAACGGTATGAATGGCGCTTATATGAATGATGCTGGTTTGAATCAGATGTCACCAGGTTCAGGACAAGAATTTACGGTTAATGTGGGTGATCGCGTGTTTTTTGGTCTCGATTCTTCTTCACTTGATGCTGATGCTGAACGTATTTTAACGCGCCAAGCAGAATGGTTGCTTCATTATCCTTATTATTCTATTATGATCGAAGGTCATGCTGATGAGAGGGGAACACGTGAATATAACTTGGCACTTGGACAGCGCCGTGCTGTTGCTGTGCGAAACTATTTGGTGTCTCTAGGTGTGTCTGCACAACGGATTCAAACAATTTCTTACGGAAAAGAAAGACCTGTAGCAGTATGTGATGATATTTCCTGTTGGAATCAAAATCGACGTGCTGTGACAACGTTGAATGACATGAATAGTCATTAAAAAGAAGATTGTTTGTTTCAACTATTTAATAAGCTCTTAAGGGGAAAAAAGAATGTATCGTAAAATCAATTGGAAAACACTCTTTTATATGGGGGTTTTCATAGCTTGTTCTACTTCACTTGTTCAAAGTGCGGCACGAAAGGCTTCCGAATATCCTGCACATGATACGGATAAAGTTGATGCAGTTGATAAGGCAACTGATGATGTTAAGAAAGCGCCTGAAGCAGCCGATAAAGCAGCATCTGATGCGGCGGAAAAAGCCACTGACGCTGTTGATAAGGCTGTCGATGATGTGAAGAAAGCACCTGAAGCAGCTGATAAAGCAGCATCTGATGTGATAGAAAAAGCCACTGACGCTGTTGATAAGGCTGTCGATGATGTGAAGAAAGCACCTGAAGCAGCTGATAAAGCAGCATC
>NZ_JBHIOE010000005.1:122508-122617 GCF_042195335.1 Bartonella sp. CL25QHWL
TGATGTGATAGAAAAAGCCACTGACGCTGTTAATAAGGCTGTCGATGATGTGAAGAAAGCACCTGAAGCAGCCGATAAAGCAGCATCTGATGTGATAGAAAAAGCCACT
>NZ_JBHIOE010000005.1:122717-141279 GCF_042195335.1 Bartonella sp. CL25QHWL
GCTGTCGATGATGTGAAGAAAGCACCTGAAGCAGCCGATAAAGCAGCATCTGATGTGATAGAAAAAGCCACTGATGCTGTTAATAAGGCTGTCGATGATGTGAAGAAAGCACCTGAAGCAGCCGATAAAGCAGCATCTAGCGCGGTGGAAAAAGCCACTGACGCTGTTAATAAGGCTGTCGATGCTGTAAAAGAAGCACCTGAAGCAGCTGATAAAGCAGCATCTAGCGCGGTGGAAAAAGCCACTGACGCTGTTAATAAGGCTGTCGATGCTGTAAAAGAAGCACCTGAAGCAGCCGATAAAGCAGCATCTAGCGCGGTGGAAAAAGCCACTGACGCTGTTGATAAGGCAATTGATGCTGTAAAAGAAGCTCCTGAAGCAGCCGATAAAGCAGCATCTAGCGCGATGGAAAAAGCCACTAGTGTTGCGGAGCACCAAGGGATTATTTTAGAGAATCAACAGGCTTTATTTAAAGATTATGATTTAGATAAGCTTTTGCATAAGATACGAATGGTGCTTGAGCATAACAGTCTAAAAAATGTTAACAAGCAGTTTCACGAGCTTTTTGATACAGAAGCCTCTTCTGTTTATTCTTGTTCTTTTGAAAAGTCTGCTGTAGATGAAAAATCTCAGACTGTAAAAGAAGAGATAGAGCAGGACCATAGTACAGGTGATCAGACAAAGGTTGCTGCTGTGGAAGCTAAGGTGGAGAGCCATGATCATGAAAACAGTCAACCTTTTAACAAGGCGCATGAAGTAAGTGCTCCAATTGAAGCACATCAGAGTGACAATCTTTCTTCTTCTAAAGCTTTGTATAAGGAAGGGTATGATTTTATTCGTTCTGCTAACTATGTTGATGCTGAAAAAAGCTTTTGCGCTTTTCAAAATCGTTACAAAAAAGATTCTTTGAGTGATGATGCTTTATTTTGGTTGGCCGAATCTTTGTTGGGGCAAAAACGCTATCATGAAGCAGCACAAGTTTATCTTACCGCATGGTATGCAGATAAAAAGAAGCTCTATACCTCTGAGATTTTGCTGAAATTAGCAAGAAGTATGGTCGCTCTTGAGCCAAATAAAGACGATTGTGCTCATTTTGTGAAAAAATCAAAACGTCAACAAACATTAGCATCTGTTTTTTGTAAACCTGCAAAATAAACAGCGAGGTCGTTTTCGGTGTGCGTTAGACTGGCAGGAAATCTCTTTAAAACATCGGATTTTATTCAATGTCAGAAGTTGATTCTTGCCGTCTCAGGGGGAAGCGATTCTTTGGCTTTGATGTTTTTGGTCAAAGAGCATTTGGAAACTCTCGCATTTCCTCCAGAAATGATTGTTGTCACGGTTGATCATCAATTGCGTAAAGAATCGATGCGTGAAGCAGAAACTGTTGCGAAAATTTGTCGTGTCCATGATATTCAACATATCACTGTGCGATGGGAAGGCGAAAAGCCAAAGACGCATATTGCTTCCAGCGCGCGTGTTGCACGCTATGATCTCTTGGTTAAAGAAGCACAAAAACAAGGCGCATCACTTATTATGACGGGGCATACACTCAATGATCAGGTTGAGACCTATCATATGCGGTATCAACGTCTCCAAAAGAATAGAGGTGCTTTATATAGTGAAGCTGTTGCTATGCGCGATGAGGTTTATGCCAGTGGTTTTGCTGGTGCTTTGCGCGGTGAAGCCGAGGGTATACGTGATGAGGATCATACCAGAAAAACGAGAAAAAATATTGCCGAAAAAAACTATGGTTCCCTCTATGAGCGCGGTTTATCCTGTATTCCGCGTGAGGCGTTGTTGCATAGAAAAGTGCGTTTGATTCGGCCACTCCTTGGTGTAAAACGCCAAACATTACGGAATTATTTACGCTTACAAGGACAAACATGGATTGATGATCCAACCAATGAAGATCGCAATTTTGAACGTGTGCGCGTGCGTCAATCTCTTTCTCCACAAAAATTGGCTTATATTGCTCAAAAAATAAATGAAGCCGCATTGCAGCGTCGTCAACAAGCCAAAAATATTGCTGATTTGATCTTAGCGCTGGATATTACTGTCCAACATGGGCGTTGTTTCATAGCAAAGCCTGCGCTATTTTTACAGAAACATTCCAGTTTTCCTTTCGTGGTGGGGCTCTTTGCTGTGCTGATGGGAGGGGGATTTTATTTGCTCCCCAATCAGAAATTAAGCATGCTTGTTCAAAAACTCTGTCTCGATTCTCCAGAAAAGAAGCGTTTTACTTATGCGGGTTCTGTTATTGAATATAACAAGCACGGAATTTCTTTGTGGCGTGAAGGGCGAAATATGAAAGAGGCTATCGTTGAGCCAGATAAAACTTTTATATGGGATGGGCGCTATCATATCACAAATCATGGATATGAGGCTATAAAGGTTGGAGCCGCAAATTTAGAACAGCTGAAATTTTTATTAAAAAATAGCGATTTTGAGCTTGAAAAGCCTCATTTTCCCTCTTTACAATCGCTGCTGATGATCTCAAATCATAAAGGGTATGATATTCCAGAGTTGATTTCTCAAGCAGTTGTTCATAAACATGTTATCGTCAAGCGGATTATGGCACCTTTCGATTGGCTTTCCTCACGAGAAGATGCTGCCTTGGTGAATGTTGTGGAACCTTTTTTTAATATTGAGGTGAAAAGATAAAGGAAAATTACTCTAAAAGAAAATAAACAGCTTCTCATCCCTTGGCAAGGGGCTGACAAGGTTATATGTTAAGGGGAACTGTTTGAAATCTATATTTGATTAAGTGGGCTGAATATGAATTCCAATTACCGCTCTCTCCTTATTTGGGGAGTTATTGCCTTGATTTTGATTGTGTCGTTTTCTCTCTTTAATGGAGATAGCCAACGTTCTGGTGGTGGAGAAGTCTCCTATTCTGAATTTTTGCAAAAAGTTGAGAATAATGAGTTGAAATCTGTGACCATTCAAGGTCAAAAATTAACAGGGAAAACCATTGAACATAGAGCTATTTCAACCTATGCTCCTCGCGATCCAGGTTTGATACAAAAGTTGGAAAGCAAAAACGTCAATGTTAAAGCTATTCCTGAAAGCTCTGGAAATAGCATTTTCCTCAATCTCCTCTTTTCCTTATTACCTGTTATTATTATCGTGGGGGCGTGGGTCTTTTTTATGCGGCAAATGCAAAATGGATCACGTGGTGCAATGGGATTTGGGAAATCGAAAGCAAGATTGCTTAATGAAGCGCAAGGACGTATTACCTTTAAAGATGTTGCTGGCGTTGAAGAAGCAAAGCAAGATCTTCAAGAAATTGTTGAATTTTTACGCGAACCACAAAAATTTCAACGCTTAGGGGGGCGTATCCCACGCGGTGTTTTGCTTGTTGGTCCTCCAGGAACCGGTAAAACTTTGCTAGCTCGTTCTGTGGCAGGTGAAGCCAATGTGCCATTCTTTACCATTTCAGGGTCTGATTTTGTTGAAATGTTTGTTGGTGTTGGGGCAAGCCGTGTGCGCGATATGTTCGAACAGGCTAAAAAAAATGCACCTTGTATTATCTTTATCGATGAAATTGATGCTGTTGGACGCCATCGGGGGGCTGGTCTTGGCGGTGGAAACGATGAACGTGAACAGACCTTAAACCAGTTGCTTGTCGAAATGGATGGGTTTGAGCCCAATGAAAGTATTATTCTTATTGCCGCAACAAACCGTCCTGATGTGCTTGATCCTGCTTTATTGAGACCAGGGCGTTTTGATCGGCAAGTTGTTGTGCCAAACCCTGATGTTTCTGGGCGTGAGCAAATCTTGAAAGTGCATGTGCGCAACGTGCCTTTAGCGCCTAACGTTGATTTGAAAATTTTGGCAAGGGGAACACCAGGATTTTCCGGTGCGGACCTGATGAATCTGGTCAATGAAGCTGCTCTTATGGCTGCGAGCCGTAATAAAAGAGTTGTCACGATGCAAGAATTCGAAGATGCCAAAGATAAGGTGATGATGGGGGCTGAACGTCGTTCAACCGCTATGACACAAGAGGAAAAAGAACTCACTGCTTATCACGAAGCAGGACATGCTATTGTGGCTCTTAATGTGCCGGTTGCTGATCCTGTCCACAAAGCAACAATCGTTCCAAGGGGAAGAGCATTGGGAATGGTGATGCAATTGCCTGAAGGCGATCGCTATTCTATGAGTTATCGGTGGATGATTTCTCGTTTGGCTATTATGATGGGTGGACGTGTGGCTGAAGAATTAAAGTTTGGAAAGGAAAATATCACCTCCGGTGCTTCTTCTGATATTGAGCAAGCAACGAAATTAGCACGTGCAATGATCACACGGTGGGGATTTTCTGATCTGCTTGGAAATGTAGCTTATGGCGATAACCAAGATGAAGTCTTTTTGGGTCATTCTGTTGCGCGAACACAAAATGTCTCTGAAGAAACAGCACGCATGATTGATATGGAAGTGCGTAAGCTTATTGATGATGCCTATAAAAATGCGACAAACATTTTGAAAACAAAAAGAAAAGAATGGTTTGCTTTGGCACAAGGTTTGTTGGAATATGAGACTTTAACGGGAGCTGAAATTAACGAAGTTATTGCAGGAAAGCCTCCTTCACGCACACAGAAAGATGAGGGTGCTGCGCCACGGGGGTCTTCTGTTCCAAAAACTGGAAAAATGAAGACAGAGACAACAGTGGTAGATGAAAAAAACGCTGAAGCAGTCTCTAAAACAGCGCCTCATAAAGTAGAGACCGATAAAGGCGAGGCAGACAAAGCAGAGGCAGCTGTTGGAAAAAAAACAGCAAAATCCAGTAATGTTGCGCTTAAGGAGGCTCAGTCTAAAGAAGTGCAATCGGATGAGACTGAGAAAAAAGCACAAAGCACAAAAGGTACTACAAAATCAGTCAACCGCTCTAAAAGTAATGCTGAAAAGAAGTCCAATACTGCGGGAGATGATAAAGAAAAATAAGAATTATTTAATACCGCTTGAGTGACGATGTTTTAGGAAAACTTCTAATTTTTTTGAGAAAGGCGCAAGTTTTGTTTGCGCCTTTCTTGTAATATTTGCAAAAATATGGAAGCAAAAAATTAAGCAAAGCCGTTGTATTATGACGGCTTTAGCATGCTACAAGGCGAGGTGGACTGTTGCTTTTCTAATGTGGTAGGGTTGTGAGGTTAGGCGATAGATTTCCTTGCTGATTTTGTAGGGTATGAGGTTTGGTGCTGGGTTTCTTTACGGATTTAGCAAGTGTGTGAGATTATCCGTTGGTTGTATTAAAGGGGTGTATAGAGCATTTTGAGGAGATAATATTGCTTTTATGTGGAAGGGTGTAAACATAATTGCTTGAGAGTGGTTTAGATGTGTAGATGGTGAATAGGGGGCTTGATTGTTTAAATGCATGAAGGTTTAGATCAATGATCTGATTTTATACGGGGAGCGGGGGGACTATTGTACCAAGGGGGCTTGTTAGGGGTTTAAGGAAAAGCCAAGGGAAGAATTATATATTAAAGGAAAGAGGCATGGTGCAAAAATATTTTGGTACAGATGGAATTCGGGGGAAAGCCAATTCATTTCCTATGACACCCGATTTTGCCATGAAGGTGGGGATGGCTGTAGGGGTTTTATTTCGCTCACAACATCAATCTCATCGTGTGGTGATTGGCAAGGATACACGATTATCTGGTTATATGTTGGAAAACGCTTTGGTTTCAGGATTGACTGCTGCGGGGATGGAAGCTTTTTTATTGGGTCCAGTGCCAACCCCTGCTGTTGCAATGCTTTGCCGCTCTTTGCGAGCGGATCTTGGAGTGATGATTTCTGCTTCTCATAATCCGTTCTATGATAATGGAATTAAACTTTTTGGTCCTGATGGTTTTAAACTTTCAGATGATATGGAAGCCAAAATTGAACAATTGATCGATACAGATCTTTCAAAATCTTTAGCAAGTTCTGCCGAAATTGGTTATGCAAAACGGGTTGAGGGGGATATTTATCGTTATATTGAATATGCCAAACGAACTTTGCCGCGTGATGTTCGCTTAGATACTGTGCGTATTGTTGTGGATTGTGCCAATGGGGCTGCTTATAAAGCGGCTCCCCGTGCTTTATGGGAATTGGGGGCTGAGGTTTTTGCTATTCATGATGAACCCAATGGGACCAATATTAATCAAAAATGTGGATCAACCGATTTAAGCTCTTTAAAACGAAAAGTGCATGAAGTGCGTGCTGATGTGGGGATTGCTCTTGATGGAGATGGAGATCGTGTTCTCATTGTTGATGAAAAAGCACAAACGGTTGATGGAGATCAGTTAATTGCTGTAATTGCTGAAAATTGGCATAAAATGGGACGATTACGGTGTAATGGTGTTGTCACAACGATTATGTCAAATCTTGGACTAGAACGTTTCTTGAATAGCAAAGGGTTGCACCTTGTAAGGACAAAAGTTGGAGATCGTTATGTTGTCGATGCCATGCGCCAAAAGGGATATAATGTTGGTGGTGAGGCTTCTGGCCATATCGTGCTCAGTGATTTTGGCACAACGGGTGATGGCTTGGTGGCTGCATTGCAGATTTTAGCCTGTATGAAGGAAAGTCAAAGCCCTATGAGCCAATTGTGTAAACGGTTTGAACCTGTACCGCAAATTTTAAAAAATGTAACGATTAAAAATAAAAATGTCTTGAAAAAAAATCCCGTCAAAGCGGCCATTGATCAAGCAGAGAAGCGGTTGGGAAAAGAGGCACGGCTGGTGATCCGCGCTTCTGGAACTGAACCGGTTATCCGCCTTATGGCTGAAGGCGATGCACGAGAAGTATTGGACACTGTCGTGACAGAGTTGATGGATGTTATTATTCATCATGATGTACGCATGGGGACTGCACTTGAGGAATCTTGATTTTTTTGAGAAAATTATCAGATCATCTTTGAATAAAGGTCTGATTTTAATGCGGGATTTTGGCAATTACAAAAGGTATGATTATTAACTTTGTTAGTGATGTAATAACGGTAATGGATACTCTATCTACGAACAAATTAAATAAAAAAGGGAAAAGTCTAATTCTAATAACTACAATGCGTATAGAGTTCTCTATAGTTCGTAAGATATGAAAAATATGCCTTTTTTTGATTTTCCTTTTTCTTTTACTTATTCGTAAACCGGTTATTAGTTTAACAGAGTTTGTAGGGGGAGTTTATTAGTGTTATTCATTCTTTTTACTGGACATACAGCGGGTGCAGCGCCCCATGAACATCAAACAGCAATGGTCATTGTGGTTATATCATCTTGATGTTTCTAAGTGCCGCTGCCAATTGGAGATATGATACGCTCCTATTACGTTTAGCTCTTCCTAATTATGAACTTATACTTTTCCAATAATTAGTAGAATAATGAGAAAGAGATGAGAATAAGCAATTTTTTCACGACAGTTCTAATGTTTATAAAGTAAAAAAAGCCGTGTGATGTAAAAAATAATGAACATTTTTTGGATCTTGGAGGGGGACACTCTATATTCATTTATGATTTTAGGATTTAAACATAAAAGGATTGAAGCCTTCTATAATACTGGTACGACTGAAGGGATTAGAACCGCCCATGCTCAAAAATTAAAGCGTATTCTAAGTGCTCTTGAAGGAGATGTATCGCCAAAAGATTTTGAGTTATCCGTCCTTTTGATTACATCTGCTAAAAGGTGATTTCAAGGATTATTAGTCAATTACTGTAAATGGAAATTGTCGCGTAATATTTCGCTTTGATAGCATAGATGTCGAAATGGTTGATTATCTGGATTATCATCAAAAAGGAGATCTAAACAATGATGAAGAATCCTTCACATCCCGGTGAATTATTGTGAGAAGATGTGATCAAAGAGCTTAGTTTATCCGTTAATGAAGCAGCAGAGTAGCTTGGTATATCTCGTGTAGCACTTTCTAGAGTTTTAAATGGAAAAGCCGCTATGAGTGCTAATCTTGCTATTAGGCTTGAAATGTCTGGTGTAAGCACAGCACGTGCTTGGCTTGCTATGCAAACAAATTATGATCTATCAAAAGCAATTTTTTAACAACAGTCTCATGATCAAGATTGCATAAAAGAGTTTCAAATGGCAGTTAAGTTTTTGCAACAGAGACGTATACAAGAGCTAAATCATGCGTATGAGCGTACAAGGTCAAAAGATGTAACGCGGATAAGACAAGGCAATAAAATCTTGTTTCTATAGTCTGTTTGGCTATAATAAATATAAGCAAAGGAGGGTTTTAATATGTTGAGTGAAGAGGAAATTAAGCTGCGTCGCTTTTATGCTGAAAATGCATTGGCAAGCCAACGTTTAGAGGGATTAGAGCCAGATCCAAAAGTCGTTGAGCAAATGGAACGTGTTATTATTGGAGAGCTCGAAACAAGTGATATCCTCAAAGATTATATGGAGAGGGTAAAACGTGGAGAAGTATAAGGGGAGCGGTGATTCTTATACTGATCCTGAAACTGGTGTGATGTATAATCGGTTTGGTATTAAAGACAAAGCCACGCTGCAACGTGTAGAATCTACGATTTCTTATGTGAAATCTTTCGAATTTGTACATACTCCTATTGGTGGTAAGTTTGATCTGGATTACATGAAAGAGATTCATAGAAGACTGTTTGGCGACATATATGAATGGGCGGGACAAGTTCGTTTAGTGGATATTGCCAAAGGCAATAGTATGTTTGCTAGTTATAATCAGATTGAAAGTTATGCACCGAAGATTACAAAAAAGCTTGCAAAAGAACAGTATCTGCGTGGTCTTGGCGCTTATGACTTTAGCCAAAGGGCTGGGTATTACATGGGCGAGTTGAATGCGTTGCATCCGTTTCGAGAGGGGAATGGGCGCACTCAGCGCGAATTTATGGTGCAACTTGCTCGTGAAGCTGGTTATCATATCAACTGGAAGGGTATTGAGCGACAAGAAATGACACGTGCGTCAATTGAAGCACATTTTGGTAATTCAGAATATCTGTCTGCACTCATCTATAAGAACCTTACCAAGTTTACAGAAAATAAAAGGGATGATGTTTCTCAAGGTATTGGCAAAAATATTGCTTTTTGCGTTGATCTTAATAAAGAGTGCTTGGAACAACAAAAAGAGAAGATTGAAACTCCTTGGGATAGAGAAAAGACAAGTTTTGCTAAACGTCAAAAAGAAGAACTTGAACAATTACAAAATGATTTGAATGTTGTTGCAAAAGCAACAGAAAAAGCTCCATACCTTGCTGCTTATATAGATAATTCTAATCTAGAACAGAAGGTGCTAAGCGCTCTTAGAAATAAAAAATCTTACATTGATGTGTTTAAGGAGTTAAACAGTCATTTAGCATCTATTTATAGAGATCCACAAGAGGCTGCGCTTAGGATTGAGCAAACGATTTTAGCAGGTAAAGGCGATAAACTCTCTGATATTTTGGATAGGGCACCTGATAGAGCGGGCGAACTGCGTGGATCAGATCGTTTTATCGATAAATTGAAGGCTACAGGAAAAGAACGAAAAGAAGCGCTTTATCATGTTCCTCTTGCACTTTCTTCTATTAAACTGCTTCAATCCTTTTATGAGAATTCTTATGAGACGCTGATGGTTAGTGTTACACGGGAGCGTGAACAGTTAAAAGTTGAAGTCCCCTCGCTTTCACAAGAAGCAGTGACTTTTATGAAAAATGTTGAAGCTGGTTGTGATAGTTATTCAAAGATACCAGAGCAGGTTAATCAAGAGTTTTTAAAGCTACAAATTGTTTTAGATAAACGTTTTGGACATGATGCCATTCATAAATATGGTTTTGATTTATCAAAAGCAATCCCCAAAGAACAGTCTCATGATCAAGATTGCATAAAAGAGTTTCAAATGGCAGTTAAGTTTTTGCAACAGAGACAACAGGAGAAAATCAACGCAATAGCGCGTGCAAGATCAATAGATATGATACGGTAAGGGCAAGGATAAAGCCTTATGCTGTATAAGCCCTATTAAGCCATACGGTAAAAGAGAGGTAATCAAAGGAGGTGTTTAATATGGGTGTGACAAAAGATGTTGTACGTGCCTGCATAGATAGGGCGTTAAAAAAATCCGGTGAAATATTAGCAAGTTTAGGACTTACGGTGTCTGATTTCATCCGTATTGCTTTGACAAAAGTTGTTCATGAAAAAGGATTGCCGTTTGATATGTCTATTTCTAATGCGAAAACGCTTAAAACTTTCGAGAAAAGTGACAAGGGTTAAGAGAAGTGACAAGGGTTAAGAGAAGTGACAAGGGTAAAGAGATATAGCTGAAGATAGGTAAGATTTGTTTTGTCATTTGGATATTTGATATTTCTGATCATTCACTTCAAATTAGCTTTTCATTTACATCATTATCGTTATGGGTGTTTCCGTATATTGAATGATGTATGCAAACCGTGATTGAAATGGCAGCTTATTGAATTTCTGTGAAAGAAGAAGGCATATCGCCTGAATAATTATTTGATATTGTTTCTTTTATTGCTACTCATTCAGATGCTGGTGGTCTTATGCAAGGGTTAAGAGAAAGCCAAGGAAAGTTAGGTTTAAAAGCATAAGAGTAAAAGTGGGGGATATAAGGTTATACCCTTTTTTGGTGGTTAAAATATTCCGGTGTTGATCGAAGATATTTACAGTCAATCATCTTGAGGTAATTTGACAAAATCAGAGAGGAATGCGTTGAAGAAAATTTTTATATTGCGCCTTGATGAATATCGAAAAGAATAATAATGGATAAGGCACATAAAGCAGGATCTCGTATATTACAAGGTGCTCGTGAAGCTCTTGTCTGAAGTTAAAGGTGAAGCGGATACTAAATTTGGTATCTATATTCCTGCAAATGTTGATGTCAAAAAAAATCAGAAAAAATATAGGGTTATAGATATCATTTTCGGCACGTTTTGGTTTTCCTGTGGGGCGCATTCGTGATTGGGAATGGGGATGATATTTTTACTTCTTTTTACTTGTTGTTTTCGATTATTGACACTGAACTTGAAGCGATTAATCGTGTTTTTAAGAAAGCTCTATTGGTATAAAAGGGGTGTGAGGGGTAGCGTTTTTTTAAAAAGCATCACGGCGTTTGAAAGGATCGTAATAGATTTCTGTTACACGAAATTTTCCTTCGAGGCGTTTACATTGGATGATGACATCTATCATCGAGATTAATAAGCCGCGGATATCATCGCGTGCTAAATTACCACCACCGTCACTTTCTTTGACTAAAAGGGTCATTTGTTCAAAGGCTGCAAGGGCTGTTGAGGCGTGGACGGTGGTAATGGAGCCGGGATGACCAGAATTGACATTACGGATATAGTAAAAGGCTGTACCATCACGCAGCTCTTGTAGAAGGATTCTGTCGGGGCGCATGCGTAAGCCTGATTCAAGCAGTTCTTTTGCGCCTGCTTTTGCTAAGCCTTGGTTATCTTTTGAATAAAAGAGCTGCACTTTGTTGGCGTGCGGAACGACAAGTTCTGGCGTGTCTTCAATGGTGAGAATTCGTTCATAGTCAGGGATTTTTGCAATCAAAGCTTTGGAGAGGGTTGTTTTACCAGAACCGGTTTTGCCCGATATTAAGATATTTTGTTGTGTAATAACGGCTCTTTCTAAAAAGGTGCAAAAGTCTTTGGCCAGAAACAAATCTGTTAGTTTTTTGTCTGTATCAGAGAGTTCGGATAACCGTTCTGTCATTTGTTGCGTGGGTGTGAAACTGGTGTTTTGGGCAACAGAAAAAAGATTGTTTTCATGTAAACTTTCAAGAGAAAAAGTGCGTGATGAAGGTTTACGAATGGTCATGCTAATGGTATTGGCTGCAACTGCTGGAGGCATAACAATTTGTATGCGTTCGTTGTTTGGCAGTGTTGCGGAGAGAACGGGGTTTTCTACACTGATTTTTTGTGTTGTGTAGGCAGCAACAACTTTTGCAATCCCTTCTAGTTCGCTGTAGGTTAGTTCTTTTAAGATGTGGGTTTTCCAACCATTGGGACCCTCAACGATTACTTCGCCAGGGCGATTGATAACAATTTCAAATAAATTCTCATCATTGAGGAAATCATCTAAGATCTTTAATTTTGTTAAGACGATGGAGGCGCGTTCTGCATTTTTTGCTGATGGCATAATGTGACTTTATTGGCTTAATGAAAAAAGGAATAGCTGGGAGTAGAGCGGTTTCTTTTGCTCTTTACGACTAGTTTATAGACAGAGGAAAAATCGAGATCTTTTGCTACGAAAATGTTGACGAGTTCGCCTTGAAATTTTTCTAGGGTAGGAGGGATGTTGATTTGATTTTCAAGAGCAATACTGGCGGCCTCTTTTCCAGTGTTGTTTGCGCCTTCAAAACCGCCGCCTCCAGAGTTGTTTGAACCTTCTTTATTGGAATTGCCTACTATTTTATTTGTTAAAACTGTTGTGGCACCATCAATAACGGTGAGTAAAAGGGAAGAGCCAAAGCGTTCCCACCAATGGGTGTTGATGTTGCCATCAAAACCGGCTCTGCCTAAACTGTCGGTTGCGGGTGAGGCAAGGGGAATGATAACGCCGGTTGGGGTTTTTGCTCTTGTCCAGAGTACAAAGAGGCGAGATTGACCTTGTTTTATCCCTCCGCGGTATTCGCCAATCACTTGGGTTCCTTTATCAAGCAAAACAACGCGCCCATTGTCAGAGAGGATATCACGGTTGATGATGCAGCTTGCAAAGCCTGGTTGCTCACTGTTTAATGCGGTTTCTAAGATACAGGGAATAGAGGTTCCCATGGCGATGATAAAGTTTCTATTGCCGATGAGTTTTGCTTTTGCTTTTGCTTCTTCTGTTTTGGTAGGCTTTAATAGGGTTGCAAAATTTTGTGTGTCTTGAAGGGCAGGAGAATTTTGCGCATTCGCGAGATTTTCAAGGGCATGGAATTTTTCAAAGGGGTTGAGAGTCGTGTTGACGATGTCTTTTAATTGAGATTTAGAGCCTTTGGCAAAAGCGAGAACAGGGGCACGTCTTGCGGCATCAAGTAGTGGGTCATCTTTTTTGGGTTCTTGTGCGAGTGGTTGTGGGGGTGGTAAGGTTATTGGCGCTATGTTTGCACGCGGGTCAGAGGGCGCGAGCTCTAAAGGGGCGAGGGAATTGTGAAAGCTTTTTTCTTGTTTTTTATGAGCTTTTGCGGTGTCTTTTTGTTCTGTGGGGGAGGATAAGATGTTCCAGAGCACATAGCCGCAGATTCCTATACAGGCTATTGCGACAACTATTTTTTTGCCAGCGCTTTTGGCGCTATTGTTTTTGCCATCCCCAATAGATCCGCGATCTTCGATGATTGATTTATCACTCATGTGTTGTCCCCTTCAATTCCCGCTTATTTAAAGATCTGATGCAATTTTACGTTCAACAGATGGTGAGGTTGTTCCGGTATTTGGATTTGTGCCTTTTGGTTGATAGGCTTCGTTAAAGACGCATAGGACGTTTTTTCCCTGTCTTAGGGTGAAGCGTGCGCTAATGGCATGGACAATCACCATGTTGCCTCTTGTGGTTTTGGGAACCAGCGATTCTGTACCGTCATTGCTGACAATGTAAATGGCAGGGATTTCTTGGTTGTCTGGAAATGTAAATGTTGTTGTTTTGCCATTGTCATAAACAGAGGAGGGTTCGAGAGTGATAGAGCCTTGAGCGGTGTAAGCCCAATTGCGAGGTCCGTAGGTTTCAGAAGCGTTGAAGACATTATCGATACGCTGGGCTTGTTGTTTTTCTTGTCGCATAAGGGCTGCGAGTCTTCTTTGTTCTGCTTCTTCTTGTGGGTAGCGAAATTTCACAAGGAAATATGTTTCTTGTCCAGAGGAAATTTCTCCATCTTTGACCATCAGTTCAAATTGATAGGAGCGCTTTGAGCCATCAAGCTTTGTGGTGACGACTTGGAGATTGGTAATGGGTTGGACTTCCCGCGCTTTGAGGAAAAGAATATTGCCAGCGGGGGCGACTTCCCATGCAACGCTGTTGCCAATTGCCACATGGGCAATTTCTTCATTGGGAGAAAATTCTATTTGTACCGATGAGCGTATGGAGCCAATAATTTTTGTGACATTATAGGCATCATAGTTGATAAAGCGAATGCGGCTATCGCTTGGCGCACGAGTGGGAAAAATACTGGCATGGCTAGGCGTTAAAGAAAGGGTAATAGCGATGTTAAGAATGAGAAAAAGAATTTTTTTTGTCATGATCAGTTGACCACTTCCGGATCGGTTCTATATTCACTAACAATAAACCCTAGAGGATTTATCAAACGGTTTTGGACAGAGATAGGGGCATTGATATATTCAAAGGTAAGTGTTGCAACCCAGTGGGTGATGAATTCTTTGTTGGTTTCATTGTCATGAATGGTTCTGTAGTAACGCACTTGGGCGACATCGTCATTGATAAAGGAGATTGATTTTATTGTTATTGTAACGGCGGCGTGTTTATAGAGAATTTGAGGACTTTGGGGATTTCTTGCTCCATACCAGCTGGCAAATCTTTCCTGTTCTTCTGAAGAAGAGAGGAGGGAGACGGTTTGGAAGTTGTGTTGTGTTTCTTCTGTGGTGAAGCCTTCACGGGAGCGGACATATTTTGCAGCAAAGTAGCGTGTGATTGCTTCATCGACATTGGTGGGACCTTCTTTTAAGGCTTCCACAACTTCGGTGATGCCGGTTGAATTGTCGACGCGGATGACAAAAGGTTCCACGGTTTTAAGGGGCGTGAGGGTGATGACCGCGAGAGAAGACAGTATTGCAACAGCAACCGCGATGCCGGCAATGGCAAGCGAGACGCGGGTGGTGCGGCGTGAGGCGAGCATGCGATCTTGATCAAACGAGCGCGCTTCAGCAATGTATTGTTCTATGTCTTTTTCTTTCATGCTTTTTGCCCGCAATTTTTGTAAGATTTGATTTCTTCATCCGTTAATTTTTGTGCCAGAAGCATTTCCAGCTTCCCTTCTTTTAGGGGTGAAGGGGTGTTGTTACTGATGATAATGGGTGTGGGCGTGGGTTTTTTCCCTTCCCAATTCCACATTGATCTGTTGAGTGGACGTTTAGAATATCCATCACATTTTGGGAGTGACTTCAGTGTGTGTGATGAGGACATACAGCCACTGAGAAAGAGAAATGGTAAGATAATCCCAATTTTTTTAAATTTCCGCATTTGAACTTAGGCCTTTGCTAATAGTGATGCTAATTTTTTAACGCCCTTTGCTATCGTGTTGGCTGTTGCTTTAGCAGCGCGAAAAGCTTCTTTCCCAGCACGTTGCGTTCCCGTTATTGCACTTGTGAAAGAAACAGCCCCAGAGGCTAAAGCTGATGCGACATTAGGGAGTTTGGTGAAAAGGTAACAACCACAAATACCAACAGACGAGAAGTTAACTAAGGAAAGCATTATATCTTCAAGTGTTTCTGAGAAAATTTTTATTGAAAATTGGATATACAGACCACCAAGCAGCACGACTAATACCTGCAAAAGGATGAAATTTAAAACTTGTCCCAACCATGCTTCTGTAAATTTTCTGGTTGCTGAAAACATAGAGAGGCTTATAAACAGTGGTCCTATTGATAGGACAAGAAACAAACCCAGTTTAGCAAACATTGAGACGATAAAACCAATTGTAGCCAGTAACACGGCATTTACTAAACAGAAAAAACCAGCAAGCCATGTGACAAGAAACTTACCCGCTTCAGTCCATCCTGTATACTTCTCTGATGCGTCAAAAACGTGTGCCCCCGCTTGTCTTAACATATTGTCCCATACATTTTGATCCGAGTGTGCTGCACCTTGTGTGACATTTGCAATGGCATTCGGCAGATCATTAAAAAATATATCCCTAACCCATTCATTATAAAGAGCAGCGTTTGTAGCGAGAGCAACTATGATACCCAGTTTGAAGGCTGTCGCTATAAACTCCCATAAGGGCGTGGAAGAACGCCCATAGATGATATTGTAGCCCATAAATATAACGTAGATTGTACAAGACGCTTTAAGCGGAGCACTTAACCCCGACGAAAGATGCTTAATAGTGTTATTCATTATTTCTTCAAGAGTCTTCGTTACAAAGCTATTCATATCAGTAAATACGGTTATATTTTCAAATGCCATTGCACGTCCATTCTATTCAATGTTTGCAAATATGATCATTTATAATTCAATTATTATCTTGTTTCTGTTCAGCTTTTTCTTTCGCTTCTCGTTCGGCTTTAGCCCGTTGTTTTGCTTCAAATTCAGCTTCCCATTTTTCTTGTCTAGCTTTTTGTTCAGCCCAAAGTTCATCCATACTTTTTTTCCGTTCCTCTGCTGCTTTACGACTTCTTTCTTCAGCTTGTGCTTTATATTCTTTTTCAAGTTCTAAAAATGCTAACCGCATGTTTTCACAGTTTTTTGAAGTCCCTGCAAATCCACATTTAGCATCCCACTCTAAGCGTAAATTTTTATCTTTTTTAAATTCTGCTACGCTATAGGTTTTTTCACATCCAGCTGTGATGAGCCCTGTGCAAAGTAGCAATGTTGTTATGAGAACTTTATTCATAGTATTTCCCCTTCTTTCTTTCAGTTTTTGAGTTTTGAGCACAATTTTTAAATTATGCTATGTTCTGGTTTTTTATAACCAGTGATGATAAATCTAGGGCAGAGACATAATCTTGCCATAAATATATTGTATAGTCTGTAAGGTTCTTTAAGTTGAGCAGCTAAAGCGCAATAGCGATGTGTAATGGTGCTATCCATTATTTTTGTAAGGGAATGCATTACAGTATTATCTATCCAAGTAAATACACCTTTGGTTACTACTGCCATTGAGATGCTCCGCTCTTCATCGTGTATTTTTATAATTTAATCATTATTTTATTGTTCTTCTGCCGCGCGCTCTTTTGCTTTTTGTTTAGCCATAAATTCTTCATCTCTTTTGCGATTTTCTTCTTCAATTTTACGACTTCTTTCTGCTGCTTTTGCTTCATACTCTTTCTGAAGTTCTAAAAATGCTAACCGCATGTTTTCACAATTTTTTGAAGTTCCTGCAAATCCACATTTAGCATCCCATTCTAGGCGTAAATTTTTATCTTTTTTAAATTCTGCGACGCTGTAAGTTTTTTCACAGCCAGCCGTGATGAGCCCTGTGCAAAATAGCAATGTTGTTATGAGAACTTTATTCATTATTTATTGTCCTGTTGTTGTTTAGCTTTAGCGCGCTCTTCTGCTTCTCGTTCAGCTCGTTCTTTCGCTTCTTGTTCAGCTTTCCATTTTTCATGTTCAGCTTTTTGTTTAGCCATAAGTTCATCCATCGCTTTGTTGAAGCTCTCTGCCGCTTTCCGGCTTCTTTCTTCAGCTTTTGCGTCATATTCTTTTTGAAGTTCTAAAAATGCTAACCGCATGTTTTCACAATTTTTTGCAGTTCCTGCGAATCCACATTTAGCATTCCACTCTTCCATCAATTTTTTATCTTTTTTAAATTCTGCTACGCTATAGGTTTTTTCACATCCAGCAGTGATGAGCCCTGTGCAAAGTAGCAATGTTGTTATGATGATCTTGTTCATGATTAATGACTGTCCTGTTTCTTTTCAGATTCTTGTTTATCGTCATTTGTTGAGCCAGTTCTCCCCCATCCCCATGTTGGAAGACTCTCACGATAAGCTTGCTCTGCGTTTTTACAATTTTGCGAATCGAGATCCCCTGATGTCATACATTTCATTTTCCATTTTTCGTATAATTTGTGATCTTTCTTAAATTCTTCTACGCTATAGGTTTTTTCACATCCAGCTGTGATGAGCCCTGTGCAAAGTAGCAATGTTGTTATGATGATCTTGTTCATGTTCAAGCCCCTCTTTTTTCTCGTTTATTGACCACGCAGTTTTTTGGCTAAAGCTTTGTAACGTGCTTTAAATTCTTCCATTTCACGTCTTTCTGCCGCTTTTTCTTCTGCTTGTTGAATCATCATGGCAGCTTGCATTTGAAGGACTTGTGTTTGGAGTTTTGCTTGTATCGCTTCTAGTTGTGCTTGAATGCCTTGAATTTTACCCGCATCTTCAGTACTTCCAAGTTCGTCAAGAAGCTTGGTAATGTTTTTTTGTGTTTCACTGGCTTCTTCGTAGACGTCTTGTCCTTTTGCTGCTTGTCCTACTACGCGCTGTTCGGCTTTTTTTACTTCCTGTGCGTAAAAAGCATCCACGGCCTCTTTTGATCCAGCACCCCCTGAGGGCTCTTTGTATTTAAGTTCTTCTTGCCATTTTTGCGTGTTTTTGCTGCCGCCGCCGCCGCCACCGCCGCCACCACTGCCCATCGATTGTTGAAAGTGGTTAAAATCTGAAGGCAGGGCGCCACTGCTCCCTTGCTTGTTAAACATCTCTTTCAATCCCGAAATGTCAGGCTTGACATTTAAGGAGTTATATAATTGTTTCGCTTGATCGAGTTGGCTCTTTAATTGGTCAAGCTGTTGTTTGCCTTGTTGAATTTGTTGTTTCAATTGCTCAAGTTGCTTTCCCCCTTGCATAAAAGATTTTAAATCGAATGTAGGCATTTGTGCGAATGCATTTGTTTGAAAGCCAAATGAAGCTGCATAGACGGCTGTTGCCAATAAAAGTTTTTTCATTGCTTTGAC
>NZ_JBHIOE010000006.1:0-141019 GCF_042195335.1 Bartonella sp. CL25QHWL
TCTTTCTCATCTGACGCTCCATAAAAAAAGCCCCACAAAAGTGGGGCTGGATAAAATGATGTTCTAATCAATCTCGCACTAATTATAATAAAATGGGTCGCTACATCCACGGGCGCCTATTTTTTCATCTTCTACATAACGAGAATGCGCAAAATTCCGCGCAAATTCACCATTACTAGCATCACCGGACCAATCGCCTCCTCCCAACATAACATTTACGTCTACACGTAAACTGCTTCCTTTTTCCCCTGTATGCCATTTCGTCACGGGATAACAACCAGACAAAAATTGCCACACATAACCGCAACCATCCTCACAACCGATATACGAAATCATACGACGATTTTCTGTATCAACGTGTCCTCCAGACGTTTTGGGAGAAGGCGCTTTATTGCCTATAATACTGGTTCCCGAATTGATTCCACACATACAAGACGCGAACTCATCACTCGTCAAAAATCTCTTATTAACAGACGAAAAATCCACGTGATGGTCAGAATAGCTACGATTGGTTGTAATCGGAACACCATAGGCAGACTTCGTATTTTCATCTGTCCCTGATTGAAGATAAATATCAACCCAAATATTCTTCCACGGATCGTAAACCATTCCCTCTGGATCACTACGTGGACGGTGATTTAAACACCAAACAGAATCAGGGAGAATATCCCCCGCTTGATAACCCGATAACGGATGATCTTCAATCTCACCAACATCTGCACAAAGCGTATGAAATCCACCAATCTTTTTAGAGGTATCCTCTGTATAGCCATCAGGAGCCGTCGGATTTTGCGAAATTTCAAAGGATATCTCATTATTATTAGTGAGGGTTGGTATAAGATAAATATAATAATCCTTGCCTGCTTCAAGATCTTTGTCAAAAGTCATCCTTCCACGCCCTGGAACGCGGTAAAAGAGGTACCTACCCCCATTCTCACCACCATGATAAAAGCGAAAACATGCACCGTTATTGATCACAAGACCTTTTCTATTTTCCGGATCGTCTTCCAGAATTCTGTTAGGTTGATTAAAACGCACATTCTCTAAAAAATTAGTGGAAAGAGAACCTACCTTACTTTGAAGTTCAGAAAGACTGTCACTGTTCCTCTGTGCCTTCTCTTGAACTTCTGTCAATGCACTCTTCGCTTCTTCCGCTAACACTTTTGCCTCAGAGGCGGCTGTATTCGCAGAATTTGTCGTTGCTGTCACCGTGTCTAATGAACTCTTGACCTCTCCAAGCCCTTGCTTCGTCGTATCAGCTTCTTCTTTTGCTTGCTCCGCAACACTCTTCGCTTCTTCTGCTGTCGACTTCGCAGTCTCGGCTACTTCCTTGGCTTCTTCTGATAAACTTTTTGCACTCAAAGCGGTTTGGCTTGCTTGATCACTCGTGGATTTTGCTTCATTGGCTATTGTTTCTAAGCCTTCTGCTTTAGATTTTGCATCGCTAGCCTCTCTTAGTGCTTGATCTACTTTCTCTGTTACACTCTCTGCTGCACTTTTCGCCGATTCCGCCAAACCCTTCGCTTCTGAAGCTGTTTGCGAGGCTTGTTCCACTCCTGTTTGCGCCGATTCGGCAACTATCTTAACAGTTGCAACAGATGCCTTGACTTCAGCACAAGCATTCTTGGATTGTTCTGAAAGAGCTTTTGCCTCTTCTGCCATTTGCTTGGCGGCATCTGATGCACTCTTGGATTCTTCTGCTAATCCCTTGGCTGTATCCGCTGTATCTTTTGCAAGATTAGCGGTTGTCGTAGCTGCTGTAACCGCTTCACCCGTTTTCGTCACCTCTGTAAGCGCTTGATCAGAAACCCTTTTCGATTCCTCTGCAACCTGTTGCGCACTATTTGCACGCGCCATGGATTTTTCAGACTCTTGCCTTGCATTAACAACCTGTTCTAATGGTGCAAAAGTTTCATACGAATACAAAGATGCCGTCCCTAAAATCTTAGGAACAACAACGCTATCTTGCGAAGTTCCTTCTCTGATTTCCTCTTTCGTTGCTATTGGTATCAGATACTCATGACTATGATCGGGTATTTTCATATGCTTTATTCCTCCATTAAACCTAAAATGAACACTCTTTCAAATCTTCAAACTCTTCTCTTAATGCCTCTAAGCGCTTCTCTAAATCTTTCACAGAACCATCAAGCTCCGTTTTCAAAGCTGCTTTCAGTAAATCAAAAACGCCATTAAGCGGCGCATGTACAAATACTTCCCCCGAATACAAAACGACCCGTACTTGAGACGGGTCGCTAATCTCTGATATCGCAAACGGTTTTAATGACATTTCAACTCCTCATGTCTTGATCCCATAAACTACACTCACATTAACGGGGCGCGTTTCAACCCCACCAACCCTCTCTGCCATAAGGTGATGTTCATGATGCGCTCTGTCATAGATGCCCTCTTTAATCGGCATCGAAAAACTTAAAAAGCTTTCAAAGGGGCTCCTGATAAACCAAGGTAAACGCGGCGGCTTATCTTTTTCTGTAAACCAAAAGGGAGTCTCTACCTGTGGACTTCCTGCTATTTGGTCAAATTCTTGATTACACCTTTCCAAGGCATCCCCACTCAAACCTACACACTCTTCGTCTATAGCTCTCTTTCGCCTTGTCACGGGCGCTTCAGAAGAAGAAATATCCCGTTTTTTTCGTGAAGAACGACCATCAGAAGAGGCGGGACCTATAAAATGTTCATGCCCTTTCAAAGAATAGCCTTGAAGACTTGCAAAAGAACGCCAAGGGTCTAAATTGCGTTCATTATCAAGTCCCCGTAAAAATAGCCCCCGAAAATCGGGAACATTAAACGTCGTAACGCCATCCCCCTCTCCCCACGTCGTTCCTATGACACAAAATAAATCCCAATAGACAAGCCGCGGATAAGCCTTCCCATCACATGGCAACCAACCATCCGGCAAGCGTTCCATTGCAAACGGTCCTATCAGACCAGTGGGTAAGCGTTTTAAGGAAGAAACTTTGCCCCTTGTCGGGTTGAGAACTTGCCAACCGGTTATATCTTCATCATACACAAGCGTATAAAGACAGCCATCTTGTATCTCTCCTCCCGATAAGGCTAATAAACCGGTTTCTGTCGCCTTATAAACGGGCTTACCGGCTAAATTATTTAAAGCAATTGTTGTCGCCCCAACATTCTTGCCCTTCGCTTTAAAACAAACCGATATGCCATTCTTATACTCTAAAAATGCCGATTGGCTTAGAAGCCTTATCACGCTCGTCTTTTGGTTATTATCAACCGTCACAATCCCTTCAAGCACACCCCCCGTATCCGATAAATACTCACTTACCCGTTGCATCATAAAACGAGCGCTATTATTAACCGTGTTAGGGTGCTGTCCCTCTGACCAATTAATTAAAGCATCAGCACCACCATTCTCAGATGCCGTTAAAGACCAATCATAAATCGTGGACATCTGAACCTCACGTCTTGATTCCAAATACAACACTTATATTAATCGGGCGCGTCTCACTTACACCTGAACTTGCCAATGCAACATCACGCATATGAAGGTGGGAATGGGGAAAGGCGAGCTTATGGTGCACACGTATATCCTCTGCTCTCACGCCCAAACGTTCAGCAAGTTTCAACCTTTGCTGTTCATTCAACACATATCCCCAGATGATCGTCAAATCACCATACCAACTCTCTTCCTGATTTTCATCATTCAAAATCGTAAAGGATTGACCACTATGATCATGCTTTCTCATAGCGTCATTTTGTAAAGTGCCAAGATAACGAAAGCGGTCTATCTCGCGGTCATCATCAACACCTCGTAAAAAAACACCACGCAAATCTGGAACGTTAAACTTCGTCCAACTATCAGCGCCTCCCCATCTGATCCCTATCGCTTCATAAAGAGCAGGATAATCACTGCGCAAATAAGCCTTCCCATCACAGGGTAACCAGCCCTCTGGCAAAACTTGCATTCCAAAAATTCCTATCGTCCCTGTCGGATAAATGGGAATAACCGGTTCTTGTGATAAAGAGAGAGGCGTAGGATTTAAAACTTGCCAAGCATGATCCCTATAAACCAAGCTATAAATGCACCCCCTTTGAAGCTCGCCTCCAGATAATGCACGAATGCCTAATTCCGTCGCCTTATAAACAGGTTTAGCGGCTAAATCATTCAAGGCAATTGCGGTTTCCCCAACATTCTTACCCTTCGCTTTAAAACAAATTGATATCCCATTCTTATACTCTAAAAATTGCGATTGGCTTTGAAGTCTTATCAACGTCGTCTGCTGTTCAGCATCAACCGTAAAAGTGCTTTCAATCACACCACTCGTATCGGATAAATATTCACGCACACGCTGCATCATCACACGAGCACTATTATTCAGACTACTAGGACGTTGTCCTTTTGACCAATCTATTAAATCATCACAATAGGCATTCAAGGAGGCATTTAAAGACCAATCATAGATCGTCGACATCTTACACCTCATGTCTTAATCGCAAACAGAACACTCACATTAACTGGACGCGTCTCGCCTTCACCAGTGCTCTCCAAAACAACCTCTTGGTTCTCATCAAGAGTATAAGGACTTGCAACGTGACTCCTTAAATTCTCACGCTCTATACCCATAAAATTCGCTAGAGAGCTCCCCCCAAACAAGCCTAGACGATAGCCCAATACATCTGTCGTATTCCCATCCCAAAAGTTTTCGTTGCTGGTAAAATGAGACATCGAAAGGCTCTGTCCTTGATGTTGATGCGACTCGATTAAATCTGTTTGCACACTTGCAAAAGAACGCCCTTCATCAATATTGCGCCCTCCATCAAGCCCCCGTAAAAACATTCCTCGAAAATCGGGAACATTAAACGTCGTAACGCCATCCCCCTCTCCCCAAACCGTTCCTATCGTCTCAAATAAATCACGATAATCACGACGTAAATAAGCCTTCCCATCGCAAATTAACCAATCCTTTGGAATCCCACGCATTCCAAACGTTCCTATAAAACCCGTGGGATAAAGACTGCTTTCTTCTTCTAAAGGGATAGAGGTAGGATTAACAAGATGCCAATGATCTCCATTATAAAACAATGTATAAATGCACCCCTGTTGGATTTCCCCTCCCGATAATGCACTGATGCCTAATTCTGTTGCTTTATAAACCGGCTTGCCATCTAAAGCATTTAAGACAATCGTGGTTGCGCCAACATTCTTACCCGTCGCCATAAAGCGCAAAACGATACCATTCTTATACTCTAAAAACTGTGAAGTGCTTGCAAGTCTTATCACACTCGTTTGTTGGACATGATCATTTGTCACAATGCCTTCAAGCTCTCCACCCGTGTCTGACAAGTATTCCTTTACGCGCTGCATCATCACACGGGCGCTCGTATTCACACTGCTAGGATACTGTCCTTCGGACCAATCAATCAAATCATCTACGCGCGTATTATCCGCCGCTCTAAGCGACCAATCATAGATCGTTGACATCTCTCATAAATCCTAATTCCGGTAAAATGGTCCGTAAAACGCCCGCATGAATTGCGTCATCAAAGGATTATCATCATCACTCTCTTCTTCTTCCGAAGCCTCTTCTTGTGATGCTAATAATGCCCTTAAAACCTCTAACAAGTTGTCTCTATTTCTAATGCCACCATGCGCTGTAGGACTTGCTCTATGAGGCTGCCCACCATACATCTGTAATACACGGTTGACAAAATCACTTGCACGCATAGCATTGTTTCCACCATTCAAGCCAACCGCATTGCTGCCAACAATTTGCGCCGCATTGGCATGGGGATTTTGCAAAAGACGCGCGGCTCCTCCTGCACCTTGTTGATGGGCTAAATACAACTCCGCTTCACTAGGCGCTCTTCCCAAAAGGCGGCTTAAATGATTGCGATTATCAAGCGTCAACCGCCCCATGGCATCTGCCGCTTGCATGGGGTCAAAACGATCCTGCAAACCATATTGTTTGGCGGTGCTGTCTATAAATTGATACAACCCACCAGCAGAAGAGCGGGGATTCCTTGCATTCGGATTGCCTCCACTTTCCACTTGCGCAACACGGTACAAATAGCTCTCTGGCAAACCATATCGCGCTGCCGTTTGCCGTATCGCTTGATTAACAGCAGGACTATAACGGGTCATAGCCTAATCTCCTCCCTTACTCAAATGCACTCAATAAATTCAACTCCTCCGTTGAGGCTTTTCCCCCACCTCCAAACAAAGCAGCAGAAAGCTTTTTGAACCATTCTTTTGTCGCATATCCCTTATGATGCGCGTTTACCATGCGTTGAATGAGAGCTACAATTTGATCATTCTTAATCTGTGTCCCCCCTGTTAACAATTTGACAACATCCTTTTCAATCCGTTGACGCTCTCTAAACGCCGCCTCTTTGAAAGGAATCCAAGCTGCCTTCCCAGCAGCTTTTGCTAATTGTACAGCTGCATCATGTTTACCCGTTGGCATACTGACATTATGCGTAAAAGAGATCTTTTCATTCGCTACACGATTGGGTATTCTGTTATAAAAATCTGCATAATTAGCTTCTCTATCGACAACCTTCTTAACAGCAGAAGCTTTATCTGCTCCATAAGTCTTCGCAAATCGTTCATATAGATCATTTGTACCAAAAATCTCCTTTGCCTTGGACACTTCATCTTTTGTTTGACCCATGCCTTGTAAAAGTTTTGCTCTTGATCCCTTTTTAAAGTATTCTTGTTGTCCCTCTGGTAATTCATCAAAAATTTTACTGAATTTATCCTTATTAACCGACTTTCTAAGGACTTTTTCTCCTTCGCCCATAGCATCTACATCTGAACTATATTGATGATATAATGCCCGTCCCTTCTTATATTCAGACGATATATCATCCATAAGCTCTAATAATTTTTTCTTGATACCAACTAAACTGCGAACTTGGCTATTATCTCCTTGTCTCTTTTCGATCCTTATCATTAAATCGACAACCTCTTTAGTCTTATGAAGAGCCCCCATGTTTGGTTTCTCCTTAAGGAGACTAAATTTTTGAGAAGAAAACGGACTAACGTTGTTGCCATCCGTAATAAACCGCTTTAGTCCTTCATCATAAGCTTGTTTGAAGTATGGACGCTTCATTAAATCATTAAGAGCCCCATAATATTTTTCTCCTATCGGCGTTTTCTTGGCTATTTCGTAAAGAGTATGTGATTCTGCTTCTCTACTCGCGATAAGATCATCTTTTAAACCTGTGACATTTTGACGAGGAACAAAGTGTTCATCAGCAGCTTGATGAATACGCTCCCCTCCTCCCAGCGCTCTCTGCCCAGCTCTTTTAGTCAAATCAAGATAAGCTCCTTGATTTCTTTTCGCGATATCAAAAACAAGATCCTGTAAAAAAGGACTATGATCAGCTACGTAATCGGTAGGAACTGCATTCTTAAAAGAGTTTCCTAGCTCTTCAGAAGCCTCCTTACCTAAATGTTTACTGATTGCTCTTAACGTGTCTGTTGCAACACCTTCCTTATGAGAAGGAGAAAAAAGTCTTCGTATTCCGCTTACCGGATAACCAGCCAAATGACCTAAAGCACTTCCAACCAATGCCCCGCCCGCTCCTAAACCTGCACCAGATAACGTACTTGTAAGTGTATTACCAAGCCCTTCGCCTTCTCCTGCGCCATGTAATGCACCAGATGCCGCTCCTACTTTAAGCAAATGAGGTAATGTTGTTTTGTTCGTGATGCCTAAAAATGGACTTGCAAATCGACTTGGGGGTAACTGACCTGCTTTCAAAAAGGCTTGACCTAATTTTGACCCCGCCACATTCCTTGCAAGTGTAGGCGCTACAAAGCGTGCTCCTGAGGCTAACAATCCTCCTCCTAAAGTCGCAAGGGAAGGAATTGCCGACCCTAAAGCATTTCCAGCAAAAGAAGTCCAATAATGTTGATCACTCATCCTACGATAATAATCACGTATTCTATTGGCTTCTTTCTCATATTTTTCTATGGTTTTCTTATCTCCAGTCCAATAGTTGTAAAGCCCCTTCGCAAAAGCCTTTATTGCCAACTCATCATCAGAATCACGTCCTGCCGCTGTGATCCCCGCAATCTCATCATCTAAATTAAAACTCAAACCATGCTTTAAAGAGTTCCAAAAAGCTTCACTTTGCGTGATTTCGGGATGTTGCGGTGATGGTGTTTCTTCAAAATTCGGAGCATCATCGAGAACACGCAAACGATAACGTTTTCCACTTTTAGATGTTACATATTCTGGAGTGCCACCTCTCGAATTGTCATCGAGAACACGCAAACGGTAACGTTTTCCACTTTTAGATGTTACATATTCTGGAATGCTAGTATAAGTATTCATTAATACTCTTCCTTTTCAATACGCTTACCGGTAGACGCATCTATAAACACAGTGATATCATCTCTGTCGATACCTTCCTGCCATTTCATTATAGGTATATTTGCACTACCTCCTTGCGACATAGGTGAATCTACAAAATATTTATCAGAGATTTCTTGAGGCGTATCTATAGGTTGACCTGTTAATGCGTTGTACAGTTGAAGGTCATTATGCCTATTGAAAAAATCAAATGCTGTTTTAATTACTTCAAAAGTTCTCTCCAATCCCTCTTTATCTCGCCCAACATCCAAAGAACCAAACATTGATGATAGTGCCTGACTTTCAAAATTTGATATAGGACCAGTTCCTACTGTTCCGCTAGGACTCATTGATTTTAGATTCTCAAATACCGTCCTTAGAACACCACCTCTAATTCCCTCCAATAATTTGTCTAATTTGTACCCATCACTTCCACCAAATTTTTTCGTAAACCACCCCTTAAATCCTGTAGCCTTACCTGTTTGAATGAGTTCAAAAGCAGCTTTCAGATCATTTAATCCAGCTCTCAACTGCTGCTTGGTGGTGAACATATTTTTTATCCTTCTACCCTCCCATTCTTTCTGTGATTGTAGTTTTTGATTATACTCAAGTTCCTGCATCGACCCCTTAACCGGTCTCGCTCTACGTTCACCTAGTTGTGAATTGGGATCCCATTCATAACCTTTATCTAACTGAGGTTTATCACCACCTGTTAGCATCGCACTAAGCATTTGAGGATTCCTTGCCATGACAGCAGCTTCTTCTTCGCTGTAGCCTTTGGACTTTAGATACTCGACAGTCTGGTTAACCTGCCCTCTTTCCTTATCTCCTTCATTAAGATGCTTCACACCACTTGCAAGCGCATCCCATCCAGAACCATCTGTGGGTGCTGCCGCCATACCTGCAAAAAGATCTTTGAGCTTCTGATACGCATCTGATTGAAAAAACTTATAAGTATTGGACTGTAAAAATTTCTCTGCATCTGTTGGTTCAGAAGGCGGTGTTGGGGAAGCGGGTGCTAATGGTTGCGTTTGTTCATTAACATGAGGTTTTAGTTCTTGTGGAGTACTCTCTAGTGCATTTGGCATGGGTGGATGTTGATCAAATCCAAGAGGCATTTCCGCTTTAGGAGCCGTATAGGGCATAAATGGTCCATATGGATTCAGACTATTCTGTAAATAGGGGTTGGATGGGGCTTGTGCTTTCTCTGGTGTCATCATACTTTCAATGCCTGACATTCCAGTCATAAATAGAGAGGTTTTGGGGTACTTTGTTATGAAATTCCCCACGGGGTTCTTTGTTATTAATTGTCCCAATCTATTCGCCCCTGTAACCGCTTTAGGAGCAAGATACCTAAAAACATGAGGCGCAGCTCTCGCAGCCATCAAACCTGCAAAAGATAATGGAAATAATATTGGAAATGCCATCACACTCTCCTACAAAACTATTCTTTAATTATTCTCCAGAGCTTTCTTTTGATTCATGTAATTTAAAAAAAACTTGGATGCTCCTCCTGCCAACGCTGCTCCCATTGGACCACCTGCCATATAACCAAAAGCCATCGGTGCTGCTTGAAGTGCTAAAGAACCTATAGTTCCTACATTTTTCCACGGATTATTGCCCTCTATCTTAGAGATTGTATGATTATTCGTCGTCGTGCCGTAATTCCTTGCAAAGCCATGACCGGCGTTCATAAGCATATTCAACCTATTCCAGCCGCTATTGTCTTGTTCCAGCCAACGTTCACGATTGGCATCAACAATTCTCTGATTGTAATTATCAAGCACACCTCCCCCCTGTATGGCATTGGAATAGGCATTGCCATAACCCTGTAAGAAGTTATTTGATGCTCCCAACTGATTTTGATTGGCTTGGTCTATCATGGCATTGGCTTGCATCATGCGATCCGCATCACGATTAAATTGCTCTAACATAGCACGAGCGTATATAGAATCTCTTCCTTTCCGCACTTCCTCTCTGTGATCAGGAGTTGCATAACGACCAATCCCTGAGAAATATCTGTTAATTTGAGTGTCTGAGTCATCTAACGCTTCTTGAAGTGCTCGTTTGAAATACGAATTTTCTCCCATCATACCACCAGAAGCCATATGTCTAAGATTCATGGCTGCCGACGTTGGATTATAGATTGTATTCATCAAAGAGCGATTTTGATAATGATGAGGGACACTCCCAAGACCACCTATGGCTTGGGTGGTTTGAGCACTTAACGGCGCAACACGAGGTCCTCCATACACATTACCCCCAATCCCTGTGTCATACATGTTATACGCATCTGCACCACCACGCTTAAATACATTCTGCATCCAAGAGGGAGGAGCGCTTGTCTGCACCTGCTTTTGTTCTGTTGTTGTCGGTGTCTTGCTCCCCATGTTACAATTCCTTCCTGTAATAAAGCATATCTATGCTGTAACCTTGCTTGTCCAATGCACGTTTCCAACCCAAACGACCCAAGATCTCCATTTCAGAAGCCCCATTCTCACGCGCCCAATCCTCTACAACTTGCAAATTGTCAACCAAATCAAGAACACCCTTGCCACTACATTCACAAATCAGAGCGCGTTTCTTTCCTAAAACTGTCTGTTGTATCTGGGTCGTGACGACCGCTAAAAAGCGCTCTTCATCATCCAAAACAAGCCATAACTGTTTCTCGCCCATGCAAATCGCTTCAATGAGTTCTTGCAACGTAATTTCATGTTTGAAACGCTCTACATACTCTCTAAAAGATGCAATGATTTCTTCAAGATAAGGGGCTATACGCTCCATATCCCAAGACGTGGTCAAAAAGACTTTTGCCATTACCCTCTGCCTAAAGGACGTAAATCCACATTAAATCCCGTAATATGGTTCCAATGAATGCCTTCAGGAATGCGCAATTTAAAGCGGTGATAACGATTGCGCGAACGCCCATGATAAGCGCCCGTGACATACGAACACACCCTCTCCTTATGCCATGTGATTGGTGTCTGATTATTGCGAAGCCGACGCTCCCCTATGCTTAAAAAACCTTCCGTCGTATCAACTTCGGCAAACATTTTCGTGATAAAGTTAAAACTTCCATCCGGTGCCCCCATTTCTTGCGAAACAACCGTTGCCTCCATCGGTGCTCCCGTAAACATAACAAGCCGATTGTTATCATCAAAAGCACCAAGCATTGGCGCGCCACTTTGCCAACGAGGGCTGTCTAAAGAAGCCGGCAATGCCTCAAGATTGATCGAAATCTCATCTAACTGTTCTAAAGTATAACCTGTTGTAAACACTGGAAAGAACGTGAAAAGCTCTCCCTGTAGTGTCGACCATTTCTGCAAGCCCCAATCATAAACAAAGGTCGTTTGCTCGTTATTGTAACTTTTTAAGGACCAGTAAACGCGATTATGGACAGGGTCTATCACCGCTTGCATCTCATCAAGAGCAAGCTTATCAAAGGTCGAAAACACCGTTCGGTCGACCTTTTCAAAGCCTATCGATAAAAGTTGACCATCCAAACTCATTTGATAAAAGCCGCCATCACCAGCAAAAAAGGCATCACTACCACGACAGGCTATAGATGCTGCACTTCTTGCTCCACGCTTGTCTTGTAGCTTTTGAAAAATGAACGGAACCTTAGACCCTAACGTAAAAGAACCGGCATAAACAGCAGAACGTAGAAAAACGATTGGATTGCTCGATTCTGTTGCACCCTGCACATGTTCACCATCATTAAAGTTATGATAATAACAATCTTTAACACCAACCGTCCAATGGGTCGCATCATTGAGACCTGACCAATGGATACGATTAGGATTATCTGTCAATTGCATCAAACAAACAAAATCGCCCCAAACTTTCACCAAACCTGCTTTGGGGGGATTGCCTCCTAAATCTTCAAATCGTTGGGAATTGCGAACCTTGAAAACTTGCGGTTTATCATTTTTATTCACCGCAATGACAGCATCACCGAACAACGCAAACGACCATTTGTTCTCATCATTTGCCTGATACGTCACACCATTTTGACTGATGTCTTGCCAACCACGCGTTTGGCTATCATAAGCATAAAGCTTTTTAGCTCCTCCTACGATTATCTTAACACCATTACCGCTTCTAAAGGCGATTGAACCCAAAGGTTTTTCTTCCAAAGGATTAGAAACAACCATTGCACTTGGCATGGGTATGTAACCACCATCTGCCGGTAAAACATTCACAAGGCTATCCGTAAAACTGCCGTTGACGACCGAAACATCTGGTCTGTAATCGGCTACTGGAAAATAAACCATATTAGAAATCCGTTGGTATTATTCTGGTCACGTTATGACGTTGAGACGTCTCTGCACGCAATTCATGCAACTGTTCGTTAAAGTCATTGTAAGCTGCCGTTGCACAATCGGGGTCTTTCAAGATATTCTTGTAAAGTTCGTATTTTGCACGCGCCTTAATCAAATCAAACGCGTGCACAAACCATGGGTGCTCCTCATCGACACTCTCTATCTCTGATAAACGCAATGGAGAGAGAATGAGTTGAATTTGATAGGCTCTATCTGGCGTGGGATAAAGATGTAATTTCCTATCAAAATAACTGTAACAAACCGGCGTTCCTTGCTGCTCTGATGATAACAAAGGCTCTAAAGAAACATGGTCCTTACACTCCAATGCAAACTTATGATGTTGATCAGAGCTTAGATAAACGTTTTTTATTTTAACAGCTGTTTCAATAGGGCGGGTAGTGCTTGCATCATAAACACCTTGTCCCGCCCGTGTCTCAAACACCACATCACGGCTTTCGTTAAAGTAAAAAGTCTCTCGTTCACAAAAACGAATGGCTGCAAAAATGCTTTCTTGGATTTGTTGAACATACTCATCGGCTATGTCATCAATCTCATCTTGAATAACCGACACTAAGTGCGAAAGTGTTCTCTTATGACGATAAACATCTCGCTTTACAGGTATCGGTCCTCCGGTCTTAACCCGAATATAATGACGTGTCATCAAAATACCTCTCAACGATTGGTCACGAATTGCACCACCACAACACACTCTCCAGCCGCGGTTGTTTTATCCCGTGTTGCATAAAGCGTAAGCTCTTGATCTTCTGGAACAAACTCTTTTTGGTTGGTTGATGTAAAATCTTGAGTGCTTTGGGTTTTGATGTCCTTTTCACTAAACTCATTACCACCATAGGTGCTACCTATCTTTAATTTCGCATCCGAAAACGCTGTCTTCACAAACGCTTTAATCGAAAGGATCATTGCACCACGTGGTAAAGTCCCGATTTTGCGTGTCAAATGCTTATCTTTATACGAGATGTTCAAGCGAAAAAAACTCACTTGTTGCGTAACCAAGTTTCTCCCTTGTAGGGGTTGTGGTAATCCTTCTGCCATGTTTTATTTCCTTTCTTTGAAAATTAAGAAGGCTTTTCGCCTGTGCAAGTTGAAACAACAACGGTTCCGAAATCTTGCGCATTTTGTCCTCTTCCAGGCATTTGGAAACGTGTTTTCTTCATGCCTATGATTGTCTTAGCTGCAACACCATATACCCGTTGATAATCATCAAGCTCTTCAACCAATTTATAGCGCGTATCTTGATTTTCTGCTCCAAAGGCAAGCATCGCACTCTGTGCACCCAGTAATACAGCACGGCGGACATTTTCTTCAACACTACCATCGGATTTAACACCATGGGTTACATGTTCGGATTCTCGTAAAATCACACCATTATACATGCCTAGTGAACCATCAAAAATCGGGTTCTTCGCGCGCGAACCTGAATAAACTGCCTTTTGTATATCAAGCCATTGACCAGTATCTGTATTGGTACGCAATTGCATAACTTGTATGGGATGAAGATACATCACGTAGACATTGGAACCACCAACCCGTACTGGTCTGATTTTGGGGTTAGCCAACTTTGCAACTTTAACAGCTTCATCTATGAGCTTAAGACTAAAACCGTGTTTTGCCAGCTCTTTTACGTCTTCATCTTTCGTTTTGGCTTCTGGTCGCACAATACGCTTACTGCTTGGTGCCAACGGTGCATTAAAACCATAATACAATTCATCAAGTTCAACTTCACGTCCTTCAAACTTTATTGTAGGCGCTGTATATCCGCAAACTTGAAGAAAAAACATCAAACTCAAACGGTCTGCAAACCAATCAACCAATGCCTTATGTGCTTCGTCGCGTAAACTAAACAAAATACGTTGTTGATCAATCGTACCTTTATTTTTTGTTGAAACAGCGTTATTAAGTTCATTGATATAAAGTTTATCATGAAGGAATTGGAGTGCCTCTTCATTGCCTTTAAGCGTTTCACCCTCGCTTACACCACGCCCCATAATCTGTGCTCGTAAGCTAAACGTAACACAATCTCCACCTTCTTTCCTAAGTTCATTTTTGACTTGAATGATACTATTGGAGCCTTCTCCCATTAATGGTTCAATATCAAGCGCTTTAGACGCTTCATAATTTAATCTCTTTGACCAAGCTTTCACCGCTTGAGCATCATTAATAGGTATACGTGTTATTGCCATTGATTTTACCTTTCTTTGCTATAAAAAAACCGGCTTAAAGCCGGCAAAAACCCGCATTAAAAGCGGATTACGTTATGCACCTAGACTATAATCAGCCATCGCGCCCCATTAACTTATCAAAAATGATTTGATTCTTAGGATTGCTATACCATTCTCCAAATTCTTTATCAGACATATTTCCAATAGATTCTAAAGTCATAGGACCCGTCACGCCCCCTCCACCAGATGCTGTTAAGGTTCTCGCAGAATTCTGCCGGCTTTGAAGTTCTGCAACCTGATTATTCGCTTGAACCCCTTGGTTCTGATAGCCAAGATTTTGCGCTATTCTATAAATCTCTTCTGCCGGATTGAGATCTCTTTGTGCACAAGTCGCTACAATCGTACGCAATTCATTCCTTATGATCTCAGAAATTGTGTTTGGATCTGCATACTCAGGATAAAGTGACGACCAAGAACTCAATTCCTTCGCACGCTTCTCATAAAGAAAATTTGCCGCATCACCAAAATCACTGGATTTATTTTGAAACGACTTAACAGAATTGTTGAAAAACTGACCAAGACGTATATCATGCTGCTGCTGTTCCTCAGCTTGTCTTAGCGCTTCTTTCTGTTCCCTAATATACGCATCTTGCTTTTGAATCTTATCTAGCATCCACGCCACTAAACGAACAGGGTCCTCACGTAGGTCTGGGGGTGCATTTTCACCTTCAACCATTGGCGTCTGGGATTGTGGTTCATAAAGCTTGACAAGCGCTTCACGAGCTTGTTTGGCTTGTTGCTCCATACGCTGCTGTTCTAAATTAGGAACAATCTCTGAAGGCTTTTCAACGGACTGCACAACCGGCTCTGGAGAGGTGACATCATCATTATCAATCGTTTCACCATCATAAGTGCCGGCATCAAAAGAGCTCTCATCATCAAAGACCGGTGCTCCAACTCTGTAATCTTCATTCATAGCTTCATTCATTTCTGCATTCATTCTTTCACCTCTCTTAACTATGCATACCTCTGTGTAATGCTATTCGCTCTCGCATAATCTGATTGTGTGCCTGATCATTGAGAAGCTTCTGCCGTTCAATGTCATGGCGCTGTTGCATCATTTCTGCTTCTAATTCTGCTCTCTTTTGACGCATAACCAATTCAATCTGCTTGCCTTGTAAATCCATCTGTTGCATCTGATTTTTAGCCGCAATATCTTGCTGCTTTTCCTGCAACTTCATTTCCTGCTCGGGGTCCATCTGCTGTTGTTGTGCCATTTGTTGCTGTTGGAACTTCTCACTGACACGATTGAGTAATGACGCCGGCAATGGAGAATAACGAAGTAGATCAAGCATAATATCCGGCGTAATCGCATTTTGAAGCAATGGGAGCAGTTGTGTGATAATACCGAAGGTGCGCTCTTTCTCATTCGGGCTGGTTGGCGCATCATCAACAACAATGTCATACTCGACACTCGTTACTTCTTCACGCGTCAATGGAATATATTGCGCATTCTCCTCACCAGATATCCGTACCAAACGACCATCGGACAAGTAATTCTGGATAAGATGCAAAATAATCTTACCTTGCCGCTTGCGGTACAAACGTAAACCATCAAACAGACAAGCAAGCAGATTTAAACTGGATTGGCGTCGTTGTGCCTCCAAAATACCCGCTTGTGTCACTTCTCTTGTGCCAATGAATTCGGGCGATAAACCCGTCACCTGATTAATTGCTTCCTTAGCTTCATTAAACAGTTGGAAAAAGCCCTCTGGAAATTGCGCAACAGGTTTGGGTTGGATCTTTCCTTGTGCAAGGGCGCCATCTTCAGCAACTAGCAACGCATCAGCCCGCGTCCAATCTTGCATAGCCTGCCTGATGTCCTTAAATGCCCCTTCCTCGACAATAAGCCCCCCTTTGGATTGGCTATTAAGGATATACATCACTTGACTGAAATATTTATTCGCCCACCGTTGCGGGTCTTTTGTAGGACGCACAACCCCATAAAATTGCCGTTCTATCTTGTCAAAATACCCCGTTATACACTCCCAACCCAATTGACCCGCTGGAACCATGGGTTGATCGGGGGATTCAAGCAATTTTCTCCCTAAAAAAGCACGTCTTACAACCTTTTTATTGAAAGCTGCCCCTTGGATATCGGGCATCATGCACTGTAGCTGCTTAAATTCTTCCTCGCTATAATCACGAAGTTCTCCAGTGCTTAAATCGGGCGCTTTGTAATACCTCTCGCTTTCAAACCAACGGCATTCAACAAGTGTAACCATCCGACGACCGTTTTCAACATCAATGCTCCCTTCATCACTGTAATAATCAAGATCATTATGGTGAACACCTTCATGAGAGCTACCATCCCTTGCCCAATCTGCACTCAGCTCTGTCCAATGAGATTTGGGAAACATCTGCTTAGCTACTTCTAACGGCTTGCGATCTACATACCACAAACGTTGCGCATCGGTTAAATTCGGTTGCACCGCTGCACTATCCCAAACCATCTTTAACGGGTCTAAACGCGTAATTACCGGTTCACCATCGAGGCTGTTCTCATAATCAAGCCGTGTATCAGTCCACCCCATGCCGCAGATAACCGCATCTTGGAAAGCATCACTATCAGCGTATTCTGCATGCGCCATGTCCCGAAACCATTCTGCCGCACCGGTAAGCAATTCACTAGGCAATGCCTTCCCTACTTGACGGGGAATAAACTGCACTTCGCGCTTGTTATTACGCTCTGACCCCACAACGGCATTGACCAATGGGGCAATACGATTAAAGGTCATAACGGGGCGGCGTTGCTTTTTTAACGCCGATAAATCTTCTTCATTCCATTGATCACCATTGTAAAAACCAAAATCCTCCCGCGCATGTTCACGCCATTTATTCACATGCTCCACATCTTCTTTGTACCAGCTCACAAGCTTGCGAAATAAGCCTTCTGTCGACAAATCTGATGCGTTACTTTCTTTATCTAAATGCTCTTCATCATACATCATTCTGCCATCCATGAGGTACTCTCATATTCCGTTCTGCCGCTATAAGCTGGTCGCTTTTGTATTTCTTTTGGTGGTTTGTATGAAATACACATCAGTCCAAAGGCATCTGCCCCATGACTGGACCAATCGTGCTCTGCTCCCAAGCCAATATTGCGCTTCTCATCCCATTTCTCGTGATACCAGTTCAGTGCCTTACGTCCTGCTACCGTCGTCTTTTCATTAAACCAAACAGAAGGCAAAACACGGCGGACTGTTTCTATACGTATCTTAACAGCTCCTGCTCCCTGATTAGGGATAACTTTTGTTTGAAAGCCTGCCTGTTTAAGAGCGCTCTCAAAACTCACATTGTGCACACGGTCTCTGGTCGCCCCATCATGGGGAAGAACCATCAATGCCTTCTCATAACCATTTTGACGCAACCAACCGATATGCTCCGATAAAGGCTGCCCCTGTGCTTCGTAATAATCAAGCACTCTGATCTCTCTACCAACAAATTGCGCTATCCATATCGCCGTGGCATCTGCCTTAGCACCCGTGCCCCCAATATCCCAAAAGGCGCGTATTTGCATTAAAGGATCACGAGCAACACGCCCTATCCGCCCCTCCTGCTCGGCTGCCAACATTTCCTTTTGATAATAAGCGCCTTGAACCGCTGTAAGATAAGCCCCTTCCCAGATATGCTTATAGGTCTCTGGACGGTTTCTCAGATCATCAAGCCGCGCTTCATTCAAGATCTTCGGAAACTTCGGGTTGTCTGACCAGTTGATCTCAACACGTTTGATTGCCTCATTGTCTGAAAAGCGAAACCGCTTCTCAACGGGGGCATTCTCTCGCAACGGGTTCCATGTCACCCATAATTCTGCATTCCAATCTTTTCCTTCTTCTCGCAAAGTCGGTATAAGCGTCTGCCAAGCTGTCTCTGTAACGGGCTCTGCCTCATCAACCCAACAAAGCAAAATACGCCCCATAGACTTGATACTGGCTATATTGCGGTCCAGACCAGAAAACTGAAAGGCTATACGACCATCTATCGACTTAATCGACGACTCCCCAACCTTGTAATAGTCCTTTAAAAAGTCGTGCGCTTCAATGACGCGTTTAATCTCCTCCAATGAACTTTCTGCCAAAGAATTCTGAAACTGACGTGCACAAAGTATAGTGCCCGATATCCCTTGCATACCAAATTGATAGCCTTTTAAAGCAGCCATCAAGGCAAATGATCTTGTCTTTCCAGACCCTCGTCCACCCCAAGCAGCACGCACCAAAGCCTTATCTGTAAAAATCGGTATAAGCTTTGGAACAATATTAATCTGTCGTGTCGTCATTGACCAAAGGCGCGATTTCTACACGCGTTATCACCTTAATGGCTCCCCCATCTTCACCTGTTACCTGTAAAGGCAACACCTTACCAAGCAACGCTAAATAAGCAGCGGGGCATTCCATAGCCTGCTTTTCCAAATAAGAAATCAAACCATCCTTGCCAATTTTATTCCCAGCATTCTCAGCAGCCTTAACCACTGCTTCTTTTAAAATGCGCGTCATCTTATTCGGAACGCCTTTGACACGCCCTTGACCTGCCTTTGGTGGTATACGCTTTTTAATGGGTTGTGGAGCCTGCTGTGTATTTTCTGATGTCATAAAATACGCCCTCCAGATAATAAAAAACCCCGCATTTGCGGGGATTCCAAACTGTACATCACGCTCATTTAGATACAATACGACTAGTGCCGTAATTGTCATTAAATACGATTTGCATCACTTTGTCAACACAAAAATAACACATATTGATATATTCAAAGGGAATCGGTTAGATAATTAAGATGTAAATTAAGGTAGAAAACAATGTCTATAAAAAAAACTCTCTTTAGAAGAGTATTAATTATCACACTTTTTACAACGTGTTTTATATCCACTTCAAATGGATATGCTAATTCTGAAGAATCTTCTTCATTTTTTAATAAGTTATTCTGTTCAAAAGTAACCACAGAATTAAAAACCGAACTTCATAATCACCTAATTCATGGAAACGAATGGTGGGAAAAAAGATTCAAAGAAATTAGAATGATAGAAGAAGTATATTTCTTGCATAACATGTCGACTTTATCAAAAGAACGTTTTGAACAACATGTAAATATGATAAGAGAATGGCATGATATACTGTGGGAAAGAAACAATAGTTTTAGCGATTTAACCGGCAGTATGCTACAAAAAATAAGTGCAATAGAGGATCTAAATAAAGCAAAACAATCTAAGAACCATATGGAGGAATCAGAAATTCTGAAAGTCCTTCCTATAATTGAAAAGCGGATAATTGAAAATAAAAGAAAACTTCATAAACTAGATTATGAAAGTGAAGCGTTATATAAGTTTATCATTCACTTTTATTGATAGTTACATAATTTTGCGAAAAATACTTTTGAAGCGCATTAAGAGCAACCTTTAGCGAACTCACAAGATGTAGTAATTCTTGATCTTCACTAACAAGGTACTGTAGCGCTGCATAAAGATTGTACTGTCTATAGAGATGTTGCGCCTCTTTTATTGCCTCGTGAACAGATTGATAATGACGCGTTGCTTTTTCAACCCATTGCTCAAAGCTATCTGGGTCTGAATTTGTAGACACATCATCATAAACAGCGCTTGGCAAGCCCTTTGCACAAAGGTAATTATTCCTTATCTGTAGATATTGCTGGGCGGCGTCATATTGCTCTTGTGTAAGCACGCCTTGTAAACAAAGCCGCCCTATATAAGACCCAGAAAGTGGATTTTTTGCCTCCTGTAGCGTTAAACCGAAGCGCTTTGCACGCATTTCTATTGCCAATTTATCAACGGCTTCACGCGGTGCTTTTGCACGTGATATACGTCCGTTTGGTTCTCTTACCTTCCCTGCTATTTTAGGGCGTCCCCTCTTTTTATTTTTTTTCACTTATGTCCCCAGATTCCTGTTTAATATTTTGCCAAATTTCCTCTGCTTTTGACTTGAACTTTAGACTATAAAAGAATAACAAAACCAGAATGATCGATATTATAATTATAAAAACTAGCTTAATTTTTAAATGACTTTTATCCCAAAATAGTTCTATGGACAAAATTAAAAGCGTACCCAATAAAGTCCCCATTATTCCATGAAAACGACATGCAGACGTTGCGTGATCTTTTAATAGATTTATTTCTTGTTCTGTAACAGCATAATGAACAGTTCTCCTCGGAAGACAATCTGCAATCACTCTAATAGATTGATTTCCAACAGCATCACTTGCACGTTGAAGTTGCTTAAGATGAAGGTGTTTATTTTTTTTCCGGCTCTTGTAAATACCCGTTAATTTTTTGTGTGAAATATTCTTTGATGTCATCGTCTTTTAGCTTCACACCAAATTGCCCACAATCATATACTCTCTCCCACGGAGATCCATTCTCATGAGATTCATTGCGCAAGCGCCAAGGTGAAAAATTTTTATAAGCATTCCAGACGATCTCTAATAACTTAACTGTATATTTATCAGCGGATTCTTTAGGAATTTTAGGAATCAAAATTTCTCCTGTCTCTAAATCAACTGTTCGAGAATAGCAATCGATAAAACGCCTTCCCCAATCTTTAAACTCATGATAAAGAGCCGGAATCACGGGACCATGCTGCCATGCTTCTATACGATCAGGAAAGAGACGCTTACCTGTAGCTGCTAACATCCATCCATACGCAAGATACACCAGTTTAATGAGCTTCATAGGAGAAATTGGGATATTCTCTTCACGTCCCTTTTCAAGAAAGAAGTTAGCAATTTGCTGAACTTGGTACATATCATTCATACCCCACAAAATATACAACTTTACAGAATTGCTTTAACATGATCACTTTCCTCATTCAATAATATCCTTAAAAAGGAACACTGTCATTCATAACGGTATGGGGCGTATCAAGAGGTCTGTAAATGCTTCTGTCATAAGCAGATGACTGATCTTGATTATCATCATTTTTGCCATCTAAAAGCTTTAACTCGCCTTTGTACTGAGGCAATATGACTTCTGTTACATACCGTTCAACACCGTTTTTATCTTGCCATTTACGGGTTTGTAGTCGCCCCTCGATATAAACTTTGCTGCCCTTATTCAGATACTGGAGAGCTATTTTTGCAAGATGTGGATTAAACACCACAATGGAATGCCATTCGGTTTTGTCTATTCTTTTATTGGTTGCCTTGTCTGTATAGCTCTCAGACGTTGCCATTCGAAAATTGACCACCTCGATGCCAGATGACATTGTTTTGCTTTCTGGACTGGCACCTAAATGACCAATTAAAATCACTTTATTAAGCATGTTTGTAAGTCCCATTAAATGATGTAAAGATCATAACATGTTTTATGTGTTTTTACAATGTTTTCAGTTAGCTAATAACAATTATTTAATGTTTTACATTATGTGCTAAATCACTAAAGCGTGTAAAATCGGATTGAAATGCAAGGGGAACGATTCCTGTCGGACCATGGCGTTGTTTTGCTATAATAACCTCGGCTTTACCCTTGGCTTGCTCCATTGCATCTTGCCATTTGCTATACTCAGCAGTGCCTTCTTTTGGTTCTTCATTTTTGAGATAATATTCTTCACGATAAACGAACAGAACAATGTCGGCATCTTGCTCGATTGAACCAGATTCACGTAAATCAGAGAGTTGCGGACGTTTATCGGTTCGGTTTTCAACTTGGCGCGAAAGTTGTGACAGAGCAATGATGGGAATATTGAGTTCTTTTGCAAGTGCTTTTAATCCGGTGGTAATGGCTGTAATTTCTTGAACGCGGTTTTCTAATGAACGCTTTGAACCGCTTGTCATGAGTTGGATATAATCGATAATCAAGACATCTAGACCATGTTGTCGTTTAAGACGCCTTGCACGGGCGGCCAATTGTGCTAGGGATACACCACCCGTTTGATCAATATAAAGAGGGATTGTTTGTAAGGAACGCATTGCGTGAATAATTTTTGCAAATTGCTCTTCTGAGATATTACCACGGCGCATATCAGAAGAAGAAACCTTTATTTGCTCTGAGATAATACGAGTTGCAAGCTGTTCAGATGACATTTCAAGTGAGAAGAAACCTACAATACCCCCTTCATTGGCTTGGCTGTTATCATGACGCTTGCAAGCATTGGCAATATTAAAAGCAATATTGGTCGCCAGTGAGGTTTTACCCATAGCAGGGCGCCCCGCAAGGATAATCAAATCAGATGCTTGTAACCCTCCCATTTTCTCATCAAGTGTTTTGATATGGGTAGCTATCCCTGAGAGCCTTGAAGAACGCTTTTTCGCTGCACTTGCCATGTTAAGTGCTTTTGCAATGGCTGTATTAAAGTTTTCAAACCCACCCCCATATTTTCCCTTTTCTGCCAATTCAAACAACTGATTTTCAACAGTTTCAATTTGTTGTGATGTTGTAAGTTCTACAGAAACATCATAAGCTCTATTCACAACTTGAGTGCCAAGGTTAATTAAAGAGCGTCGGATAAACAGATCATAAATGACGCTTCCATAATCTTTAGTATTAATGATTGTGACTGCCTCGGTAGCTAAACGCACCACGTAATTATATACAGTGATGTCACCAATTTTCTCATCATTTTCAACAAAGGGCTTAATAGTAATGGGATCTGCAACTTTTCCACTTTGAATAATTTGTGAAATGATATCAAAAAGCCTTTGATGCAACGGTTCAAAAAAATGCTCTGCTTTTAAAAAATCAGAAACGCTATCAAGAGCATTATTATTGATAATGATAGCACCCAGCAAAGCTTTCTCTGCTTCAATATTATGGGGCAGTTGACGAAAAGAAGATTGTTCTTCTGTTTGAAAAGAAGGTAATTTAACAGCGTTCATTTTATTCATTATGATTTAAATTGATTTGATAAATGATAATTATAAATCACTGAATCTACAGTGTGAATCCCATTTTTATTTTACTTAACAGCTTGCGTTTTGATACGTTTTGTGCAATAAAGAGATGTTCTTTTATATTTCGATTGGTTATTTTAATCGTTTATTTGGATCGCTAGCTGTTTTGATAATAAAAGCCGTGTCTTAAAGGACGCGGCTTTTTTGCTATAAAGCAGCCCCCCCGCGCCGTCATTTACGCTGCTTTTTCTAAAATATTATTCGAGTTATATATGACTTTATTGCCACTATAAACCTCACCTTCCCTATGAACAAAATCACACTCTCTTAATTTTGCCTTGCCTGAAACCTTCCCATAAATTTTTGAATAACCTGATATTTTTGCATTACCATAAATAATCCCATGAATTTCAGCATGCCCTTCAATAACAGCGTTCCCATGAACGTGTGCATTTTTATAAAGTTTTGAAAAGCCTAGAACCTTGGCATTACCATAAACTTTTACATCAGCATAAATGCAAGCATATCCAGAAAGCTTGGCATTACCAAAAATATGTGTATCATTAAAAACCCAAGCATTATAATGAACGTGAGCATTCCCATAAATTCTTGCACGAGGATAAATACGTGCAAAACCATAAACCTCAGCATTTCCATAAACAAAGCCACCTACAACCGCCTTGCCATAAACACGGGCGTTTTCATAAATACAAGCTTCCACATTAACATGAGCATAACCACTTACAACGGCATTATCGTAAACCCGTGCATTAGCATAAACCTTGGCTTTACCTCCGACCCAGCAATTGCCATGATGCGATAAATTGTATTCACTACCTATAAAGCCGCCGAGGTCCCCTTTTTTGACATCTCCAAAATCTCTTAATGCTCTAATTCTATGAAGTGTCTTAAAACCAACTTCAATCGTCTCGCCTGTAAATTCGTATTTTTTTGCAAACTCTCTCTTTTTAAAAGAGCCATTATCATCTGTAATAAAAAAGGAAGATTCTTGATTTTTAACTGTAGCGTTCATGCTAGTAATCCTTGTGATAATTGGGTTTTGAATTGACAACCCTATAAGGGCGCCGGGTGTTCAAAACACGGTCACAAGTCCGTCGTCACACTTTTCTCATAAAGAGTATTGTATGGTGTGAACACACCCGACATAATCGTTATATGCTAATCACAACATAAAAGACAGTCAGTATTTAAAGAAATGGGAAAAACCTTATCGGGGTCTATCCGCTTGTGATTTAGTGTTTTGAGCACTTGTCGACCTTTCTAAACGAACCTTTCCTTAATGTCAATACGTATTTTTTATTTTTTTCAATTTTTTTCATTTTGATACCTACCTAATTGAATATCAAGTGCTTTCTCTAGTTCACTGTCTATATCATCATAAGTTTTCACTGCTTTCACTGTACGTTTTTTGATTTCCCTATTCACCTCGTCTATCAATGCTTCGCAACTCAATACGCTTCTTGGCAAATCACCACCGTATATCCAAGCTTTCACTTGCGCCTTGGTACTGTAATCAACATTCTCAGGCATCTCATGATACTGACCACCGTCAAATTCTTCGTATTCTCTTGTGCCATCATCATATTCGTAAAGGTTATAAAAATACTCTGCTACCCCTAATCCCCATGGTGCATGCCCCACCGCCGTTGCAACCCACTTTTTTTGCCCTTTCTGTTTACGTTTTTTTAAAAACATCTGGTTTAATATCCCCTATCTAAATCCATAACTTTACCAATGGGTTTATTTGCCTCAAAATGGACCGTACAGAAGCGTTTTTAATTTCAATGTGGTTTTTATCACAAAATCTTTAAATCGCTCTGTACGGTGCCTTTCTGTCAATTTAAACGCATCTCTATTCTCAAAATCATCAGCAAATTTCACTACTTTGCTGTTTTTTCGGATCCTTTTAAATACGATTTCATGACTGATGCTCCCCAAAAAAGCTCTATTTCTGATCCATAAGTGTCTTTAAGCGTAGATCGCTGTTGGGGGTATGCTAAATCTTTCTGAAAGCTTATTTGCGAAATTGTTTGATGATGATTTATAGCATGCGGTTGCATATAGTTTTTCCGTTTCTAATTTTTTGTGTTTCTTAATTACCAATCCATATTCTGGATGCGTAATCCAATTATCCCAAGCGCTTTGCCAATCGCGTTCATTTGCATTTCGACATGGATTGGTTTTTGAAAAGCGTACAAATTTTTCAAATTCTGATAAGGCTTCACCATGCGTTAATCCTTGTTCAGTTGCGTATTGAAAATCGGGTTTGAAATCTTCTAGTATTCTTTCAACTTCTTGTTTTTCCCTTGTTTTCTTTGTTCCTTCAAAAAAGTTTGCTTTCTCTGGAAAATAAGCAGGCATCATCGTGTCAAAGATTTCTGAAAGTTTTTTTCCAACCTTTTTAACTTTTCGTGAAGGCAATTTCGCAATCATCGCTTCGTTAATTTGCCATCGGTTGTTAACTTCGTTTGAAAGATTGATATTTTGCTCGCGAATGATTGGTTGTTTGGTTTCTATCGTTTTGATTTGCTCTGATTGAACATCATCACACTCGATTGGCTCGTCAACCAAATCGTTTGTTTCTAAATTTTCAAAATCAATTTCTCTTTTTGATAAAATAATATTTTTATTTTTTTTGTTATTGTTATTGTTAATGTTATTGTTAATGTTATTGTTAATGTTATTGTTATATATATAGGCATCATTAAGCATCGCTTTAGCATCATGCTTAGCATGCTTAGCATCATTAAGCATCGTTTTAGCATCATTAAGCATTGCTTTAGCATCGTTTTTATCAGTATTTTCAGTAACTTGAGCATCATCACAAGCATCACAAGTATAAGTTGTATGTTTATCCCATCTTGCCTGCGCTGCTTTCTTTGCTCTCTCCGATAATCTCTTTGATCGTGATGCTTTTGATACCTTTTCTAAACTCTCATGAGAGTTAGTAAGCTCTTCTTCAACATCTAAATTCCACAAGCGACCATCTGCTAAACGAATGAAATATCCTTCTTCAAGCAAAACATTCAGTGCCGCTTCAAACTTCTTCACTGAATAACCAGTGTAATTAGATAAAACTTTAATATTATAAAAAAGAGGTTCACCAGTACGCAACATACGTAACCGTAATCGCATATAGATATTGCCCTCTACAGCAGGCAAATAATCAACAACTATTGCCCACTTGTCTGCAAAAAGCCTCGTCCATGGCAACTTAGTTGACATACCCCAATTCCCTTTCTTTAACTAAATATAAAATTGCTAAAGCATCTGCTTCGTTATCATCTTTCGGATTGTGCCCTTTTGCACGCACCGCCTTAATCATCTCTTCTTTCGACGCATTCCCCTTGCCTGTCGTCGCTTTCTTAATCGTACTTACTGGTATCCCCTCATACGGTATCTGATGCTGTTCACACCACGCCGTTAACGTTGCTAACAAACCACCGTAAACATGCGCTGCATCTGTACCTTTATGACGCCTCACCTCTTCAAAATACACCACGTCAATTTGACCTGCTGTCTGCTTTATTTCTGATAGCCATTGCTTAAAGCGCAAGTAACGCATTCCACCGCCTTCAAAACGGCGCGATTGAAAATTCACGGTACCACTGAACATGTCACCACTTGCACCACGTATCGCCCACCCCGTTTTGGTACCTAGATCAAAACAAAGAATCGTGTTAATCACCACACCACTCCATACATAACGTGTTTTATAAGATTGTTTTTTTCCGAAAATGAAGGAAAGAAGGGTGTATAGGATATGGAAACAATACTTAAATGGATAAGTGCATTAGATACTACTGTCATTGCTATTCTTAATGGAATTTTCCTTTTTTGGTTTAGAAAACAAGACTTAAAAAAAATAGATGAACAAATAAAGCACCTTGAAAGCCAAGCTGAAACGGCAAAAAAACATCTCACCATCTTATGGCAAGAAAAAGAAACGCGAGACTTAGGTCCAAACCTAAAGGTTGTTATAGATGGGAAACCATACGTATATAGGAGCGGTAAAGATTTCTTTATTAGAGTAGATGTAATCATAAAAAATCCTACAAAATATTCAATAAAAATGAATAATTTTCAGATAGATAAAAAAAGTCCGTTTGCATTTGTTGAAGGTGGTTCTATAGATCATGTAATAGCTTTTACCCCTGAGAATGAAAAATACATGGGGTTTGAAAGCCCTTTTAGAGCAGACTTAAACTCTCAGGACATATGCGGCTATTTTAGTCTAAAAAGACATGAAAAAGCACTATTTACTCTCACAGTTCGCCACCTCAAACCAAATATCGAAACTGTACCAATCTTTATCATTGAACACACTTCATCAAATCACCCAGAAAGAGTGGTTCAAACTAAGTTTTGGCCTAGCTTTTTTCTATCTTTTGAAGAATAGAAAATGTTAGAAGGAGATAATTTTTGAATTATCTTTTCTTGCTCGTGTATTATTTTATCTTTTTCCATTATCTCATCTCTTAAATTTTGTGTCTTTTTATAGAAGTAATAAACGTGATAAAGTGCCACTACGTTACAAATTATTAATGTGATATATTTAGATAAATACTTAATTTCTTCTGGACTCATCTTTCTCTCCTCACTTACCCTTCTTCTTACTCTTCTTATTCTTATGAGACGGTGCTTTTACTGCTTCATCACGCTGTTTAAGCTCTTGTGTTAGTCTTTCAACTTCCTCGTCGCGTGATTGAACATCTGCTTTTAGTGCCTGTATCTTTTCACTTTTCCGTTTGAAATCTTCTCGGTACGCATCTATCTTTTGCTTAAGTTCTTCAATTTTCTCGTCGCGTTCTTTAATCTCTTGCTTCAATTCTTTAATTTCCTCGTCGCGTTCTTTAATCTCTTGCTTCAGTTGTTTAATTTCTGCTTCAGACTTTCCTATATCCGCATCACATTCATAAGTTATATTTCTATTCCCTAATATAAAATCAGTATTTACCTTTTTTACTCTTGCCCTAAGATATTGAATCTCCTCTGAAAGAGCCTTAACCTGCGCGCGATAATGCAATGCAATACGAAACATCATTCCGCTTAAGAGCAAAACTGAAACCACTGCTATCCATAAAATTTCATTCGAACTCATCTTTATCTCCTTTAATTTTTATGAGGGCGGTCATCATGACCAATCTGTTGTGCTTCGCATTCCATTAAAAAAAGAATGCAACAAGCCGCATGTGCCAAGTGTGATAAATCACTCTCAACATCCTTATGCTCTCCACCAAACCATGCTAATAAATGACGTAAAGCAGCACCGTGAAACCTGCTCCAGTGCATGCCATTACGCCAATTGTTTGCTCCGTACTTCTTTGCCCCAAACTCTAAAACTTTGCCGATTTCAATCAGTGCCAACGGCGGTATAAGCTCTATACGAGGCTTACCATCATCATTCTTATGCGCTTCGTTTGTGCTATATGAAACGTGTTTACGCATGTAAACTTCGTCGTTATCGCTAACCTCTCCATAGCCACAAACCTTGGTATATCCACAAACCTTGGCATTTCCGTAAACACGAGCATTTTCACAAACCTTAGCATTCCCATACACATGCGCATTGCCATAAACCGAAGCATCATTACTAACACAGACATAGCCACAAACCTTGGCATTGCCATAAACACGGGCATGGTCACTAACATGCGCATGCCCACTAACACGAGCATTTTCATAAACTCTAGCTCTGCCATAAATATGGGCATTGCCATAAACATAACTATCTCCATAAATAAAAGCATCTATACCAACACGGGCATTGCCATAAACACGGGCGTTTTCATAAACATTGGCTCCATTAAAAACCCATGCATTTTCATAAACCTTGGCATTATCAAAAACACAAGCCTTCTGAGCAACCCAACATTCACCATGATGACTTAAGTTGCTCTCTTTTTCGATATACCCCCCAATCTCTCCAGCCTTCACATCTCCAAAATCTCTTAAGGCTTTAATACGATGAAGTGTGTGATTACCAAAAACACGTGTCTCATCCGTGAATTCATATTTCTTTTCTACAGCCATCTTTATCTCCTTAATGCTGTAAAGTTTCTCCGGTGTGATCAACACCGCAGCTCTTGCTAATTTTCGACAATGGGGGGTGTTGCTCTTGCATTAATCTCTGCAAGCGCTCGGGATAAAAAAAATCTTCTGGACGCAAATCTATCCCATGATCACGTGCGTAATCTAAAATTTTTTGCTGGTGTTTTGCTGGCATGTCACGCCATCTATAAACAGATGACACATCTCTTTGCACTATGGTTGCTACAGTTTTGAAACCACCTAAATATTTTATAATTAATCTCGAAGGCATATGTAATCTCCATAACAGCGCAATAAATAATTGCACTTTTTACATATGTCAACAAAAAATGCACCTTTCACATTTTTGCATTTTACGTATTTTTAGGGATAATATTTAAATTATGAGTAGCAATATTGAAAAAAGTATCCAACAATGGCTAGAAAAAAAATTAGACGAGCGCGGACACGGTGCTCAAATAGAACTAGCCGCCTACTTGGGAATCCATCAATCCACTATAAGCAGAATGATTAATCCTTACAAAAATGGAAAATCAAGAAGCATAAGTATTGGGGAATTAGTTAAAATAGCTGAGTTTTTTAACGAGCCCCCCCCCAATTTCTTCAATGATGTTGATCAAGAATTTATGAATTTTTATCGTGATCTTTCTGAAGAAAACAAGAAGTCTGTGATTTTATATATTGAGTTTTTAAGGCAATCAAAAGATAAGTTATAGTTTCCTTTTCTTTCTGAGAAAACCCTTTTAAAAGATTAGAATCTTGTTCCGCTATTTGCATTTTGTATCTCCATAAATTGTGGATAGTGCACTTTTTAAAAAAACATATCTAGCATAAATATGCACTTTTTACATTTTTATGTTGACACTTGCACTTTTTGCATATATTTATCTCCCATATCTTAGAAAATAACTTTTGCCAATAGGCAGTATGGAGGCATTTGTGAATAAACCAGTGTTTATAAATTCTGATGAAATTCTCTTAGTGATGTGCGAAAATGAAGAGCAAAATCTCGCTAAATCTGGTCCTTTCTTAGAAGAAAGTGACATGATCAAATTTATCGACCAAGCCGATAATGCTGTCCAAATTTTGCGTATTGAACCAACGACTAATCGTTGCGAAGATATCTCTGAAGATATTGCCGAATTCTATCTTAAAGAATGTGAAGAGCAGTGTTTCAACGGAAACATTCCTCACGATTTTATTCTACACAGCACAGCATACGGTTTTTTTTTAGATGATATAAAACAGCGCGAATATGATGATGCAATGTATGGTTCTTACGAAAAACAACACCGTTTGCGTCCTTGTGATGTGCTTTAAAAGCTAAAGGCGTTTTTAAAAGACGCCACCTTCTCTTATCAATATTGGTAATTCAAAGAGATTATAAAAATGGATAATCCTATCACTATTACAAATAACACCATTAACGAAGAAAGCGTTCAAACAGTCAACGCACGTGATTTGCATAGTTTTTTAGAAGTAGGTAAAAAATTTGCGGACTGGATTACTGAACGTATCAACAAATATAATTTGGTAGAAAATCAAGACTTTGTTTGCTTCCCTATTTTGGGAAGCAAAGGAAGGGGTGGTCACAATCGTAAAGACTATCATCTAACTCTAAGCGTAGCCAAAGAGCTTTCTATGCTTGAAAACAATAAGAAAGGTAAACAAGCCCGTCAATATTTTATTGAATGCGAGCGGCGTGCAAAGCAAGTTGTTACACCACAAATCGATTACTCAAGTCCACAAGCGATGATTGGCTTTTTGAATTACCTACAAGGTCAAATAAGTCAAAAAGATACTATCATTGAAGATTTAAAACCAAAAGCCATGGCTCTTGAAAGCTTACAACGCTCTGATGGGCTCTTCGGTCTTACTGAAGCCGCTAAAGTGCTCGAAATGCAACCAAAACAATTCATTCTCTTCCTACAGAAAAAAGGATGGGTGTATCGACGCACTTTCGGGGCTCACTTATTGCCTTATCAGGATAAAATCCAAAAAGGACTAATGGATTGTTCTACATACACTATTCAAACAACAGAGGGGACAGAAAAAGTTATACCCGCAGCAAAAATCACAGCAAAAGGAATTGGTGTGCTGTCTCAAGAGCTTAAAAGACAAAGCATGCATTAAGAGAAAGTTATTATGATAAAAAAGAAATACGAACTGACTGATGAAACAATCGAAGTTGATGGCAAAATCCTTCACCGCATTCGTGCACTGAGAGATTTGGGGGACGTCAAGAAAGGTGATCTTGGCGGCTATATCGAGAAAGAAGACAATCTAAGTCATGATGGCAATTGCTGGGTTGGGGGTTATGCCAAGGTTTATGATGATGCTAAGGTTTACGAAAATGCACAAGTTTACGGTTATGCCGAGGTTTACGACAATTCTCGTATTTATGGCAAAGCAGAAGTTTTCGATGAACCATGCATTTATGGTCATGCAGAAGTTTACGGTGATGCATATATTTGCGGTGAACCGCACGTTTTTGATAATGCAGAAGTTTATGGCAATGCACAAGTTTACGAAGAGCCACACATTTACGATAGGGCGCGTGTTTACGGCAATGCAGAAGTTTCCGGTGATGCGCATGTTTACGGTCATGCAAAAATTTACGGTGCAGCATGTGTATGTTGGGACGACTGGATTGATGGCAATAAAAGAATCTCAACTGGAGAAAAGACCAGATGAAAAAATACGAATTTACTGATGAAAAAACTGTGTTTGATGGAAGAACTCTTCACCGAATTAGAGCATTAAGAGACTTTGGATATGTCAAAAAAGGTGACCTAGGCGGTTTTATAGAAAAAGAGAGCAACTTAAGCCATAAGAGAGACTGTTGGATTTTTGGCAATGCACAAGTTTACGGTGATGCCAAAGTTTATGATGATGCGCGGGTTTATGGGAATGCACGCGTTTATGACAATGCACAAGTTTATGATTATGCCGAAGTTGGTGGTGCTTCTGTTCGAGATAATGCCAAGGTTTTTGACTATGCGCGGATTTATGGGAATTCTGTTATAGGGAAAAGTGTACACGTTTACGGAAATGCTAAAATTTACAATCAAGCATATATTTGCTGTCGTGTAAACATTGCTGGAAATTGTAAAATTAGTGGCTCCACCGTAATCGTAGAACGTGAGAAATAGTAATCATGGAAAAGAAATATGAACTTACTGATGAAACAATCGAAGTTGGGGGCAAAACTCTCCACCGCATTCGTGCATTGAGAAGCTTCGGAAAAATCAAGAAAGGTGACCTAGGCGGCTTTATAGAAGGTGAGAGCAACTTAAGTCATGAAGGAGACTGTTGGGTTTATAATGATGCCATGGTTTATAGCGGTGCAAAAGTTTACAACAATGCCAAGGTATTTGATAACTCAAAAGTTTGTTATTTTGCAAATATTTATGAAAATGCAACAATTCATCATAACGCAAAAATATATGGTGGTCGTATTTTTGGAAAAGCACATGTTTACGAAAATGCAAGTGTTCATTGCAATGCAGAAGTGTATGGTAACGCACACATTTACGGAGATTCAGAGGTTCGTGGAGGCAGTATTATCACAACGAGCGAGAGAAGATAATTATTATGTATAGATATGAAATTAAACCTACTTTGTGTTCGCAGTTAGTTGTGAGAAATACCCACAATCCAGGTGAACTTTGTATAACGATCTCTGGAGATAAGGGCGAGCCCTATGTAGATACCATAATCTCTAAAGACAAAATAGATGCCTTCTTAAGTGAAGAGAATATCGTGCCAATGGAACTCATAGGATCGCAATGCTTTGCATTTTCATACGAATTCAGACCGTTTGCATGCACTAGATTTGAAATGATACCACCCAATTCAGATGAATCTTTCTTGTTGACGCTATATTCTGATCATTGTGCATATATAAAACGCATTCCAATTGATCGGATTGTACAACCTGTAAAGACAAAACTCTAACACCCCAAAACCAGTCTTTTAACACCAGCGTGATTCACGCCACGGGTGAATTGCGCGCAATGTAGGAAATCAAGATGAGTGAACAAAACACTAACCTAATAGAAATTGAAGAAACACATCATGTAGCCGTCGAACAAACTGTCATGGAACGTATTTTAAATAAAGCCTTAGACAGTGACGTCGATATGGATCGCTTAGAGCGTCTTCTTGATTTAAGAGAACAAGAGATAAAACGACAAGAGCGCCAAAATTTTGTCCGTGATCTTTCGGCTGTGCAAATGGCATATAAAAATATCGAACAAAACGCCATTAATAAACATACAAACAGCAAATACGCTACACTTGATCAGTACATTGATGCTGTAAAAGACGGACTTGCAACATACAAATTTGCTTTGTTTTATCGTATTAAAAATCAAACAGAAAAAAACGTTACCATAGAAATAACTCTGTCTCATCCTTCAGGCAATGAAATATCAACAGAAGGAACATTTCCAATTGACAGTACAGGCTCTAAAAATAGCATACAATCACTTGGTTCCACACTTACCTACGCACGAAGATACCTATTAGGCATGCTTCTTAATTTAGCAAGTAAAGAAGACGATACAGATGGTCAAATGCAAGCCAAAGAAGACGATACAAATAATCAAAAAGTTTCCTCTAAACAGATAAAGCAAATCGAAGAATTAATCGAACAAACAGAATCGGATAAAAATAAGCTTCTCTCTTATGCAAAAGTAGAAAAGCTAACAGATATGTCTTGTGAAACAGCAGACGACGTTTTGAAAATATTAGAAAGCAAGCCAAGAATTCAAAGAGAAAGCGCTCTACAATCTCTCCCACCACAAGAGAAAACATACGTTCCTATACAAGATGCCGAATATATTCACGTCCAAGATATAGAATATGTACCACAAGAACAAAGAACGGCGGTGTGATATGGAACAAAGAACAGCAGAATGGTTTCAAGCGCGCTTGGGTAAAGTCACCGCATCAAACATTTACAGCGTACTCAGTAAAACTACAAAAGGATTGCCTACGAGCAAATATGAAGACTACAAAATCAAACTCATAACAGAACGTTTAACAAGAGAAACAAGCCCCTATTATGAAACTGAAGATATGAGATGGGGTATTGAGCATGAAGATGATGCCTTGAGAGAATATGGCTTCATTTATGATGCCGATATAACAAAATGCGGCTTTATCCAACACCCCACAATAGAAATGGCGGGGGCTAGCCCCGATGGTCTCATTGGAGAAGACGGTTTAATCGAAGTCAAATGCCCGAGATCAGTAACACATATGCGCTTTTGTATAGGTGACGAAATCAAACCAGAATATCACGCACAAATGCAATTCCAAATGGCTTGTACAGAACGAAAATGGTGTGATTTCGTAAGCTATGACCCACGTTTTACGGGGGAATTCTTTCACTTACGCATGAAAGTCAAGCGTGTTCTCCGTGATGATCAACAAATTGAACAGATCAATCAAGCTGTTGAAACCTTTTTAGCAGAGATAGAACGAGAGATAAAACAACTCTCAACAAAAGCTGCTTAACCTTATGGGGGTGTTTTGTTCCCCGCATATCTACGAGCACCCCCACCCTTTCACATAAGGAAATTAAACGTGTGTAACATCGAACATATTATCATACAGCCTGCTAAAGATGAGGAATTTTGTTTTTTTACCATTGGCTATGAAGGTAGGTCCCTTGAGAATTATCTTAGTTGTCTCATAGAAAACAATATCAAAACTTTATGTGATGTTCGTAAAAATCCAATAAGTAGAAAACACGGATTTTCAAAAAGACAATTAGAGCAAGCTGTAAGCAACATTGATATTGAATATATGCATATGCCTGAACTTGGAATTGCCTCTGAAAAACGAAGAAATTTGAAAACACAAAAAGATTATGACCGCCTTTTTGAAGATTATCAAAATACAACTCTCAAGAATAATTCTTGTGCAATAAACAAATTATATCAAATGTTTTTAAACAAAAAGCGCGTTGCAATCACCTGTTTTGAAGCCAATGTATGCATGTGTCATAGAGGACAACTCGCATTAGCTCTCACTCAATTGCCTGATTGGAAATATGAAATTAAGCACATCTAAAAAATAAACTTACAGATTTTTTACATATGGAGGTGTTTCTCTTCACAAATGCCTCCTAGCACCCCCACCCTTCTTAACACTTTCAAGTAATGCGTGATTCACGCCACACGTGAATTGCATCTCAATGTAAGGAGAAAAGATATGGCGCCTCGTCCAGCTGCTATAACGCAACCAGCCATTGCACGCGCTTTAAGAGAAGCTAAAAAACAAGGTTGTGAACTCGTAGAAATCAAACCTACCGGTGAACTGCTTATCTATCTTAAATCCGATATTCCACTACCAAATTCAGTTAACCACCCAGACAAACTTTTAGACTTGTCAAAGAATGAATATTACGAAACCGCACTCTCTAAGATGTAAAATACCATGCCAAAACCACGTCCTCCTCATCTTGTCAAAGAAGTCACACGTCATGGTAAAATTATATGGTATGTACGTATTGGTCATGGACCACGTATTAGAATACGCGGCACCTATGGAACGCAAGAGTTTGTTGATAACTACAAAAGCGCACTTGCCGAGTTACAAGGGCTTATACTTCCTAAATCAAAAACTGGTAAGCTAGTCGAAGGTTCATTCGCATGGCTCCTTAAACAGTATTTTAATAGCTCCAATTGGCATAACCTCGCTAAAGCCACAAAGAAACAAAGAGAATACACTCTTATGAAAGTGTGCGATACTATAGGTCACATTTCATACCAAGCAATCGAAAAGAAACATATCATAGCCGGTGTTGAACGGCGCAAAGAAACACCAGCAATGGCTAGAGACTTTCTACAATCCCTAAATGGGCTTTTTAAATGGGCAATTGAACAAGGACTTTTGGAAAGCAACCCTACTTTAGGTATCACAAGACCTCCTCTTAAAAATAAAGAGGGCTTTCCCGTTTGGACAGAAGAAGATGTTGAAAAATATTACCAACGCTGGTCACATGGTACCCATGAACGCGTTTGGATTGATGTTCTTTTATATACGGGTCTGCGTCGTGGTGATGCGGTCCGCATTGGCTGGAAAGACGTCAAAGATAATATCATTCACATCAAAACAGAAAAGAGCCAATTTAAAACAGATGTCTTTCTCCCAATTTTGCCAGAATTAGCCAAAACGCTTGAAGTTGGTCCTATTGGAGAAGAAACATTCATTTGTGGTAAACGCGGGAAAAAAATACCCAAAAAAAGCTTCGGAATTACATTTTATAATGCTTGTACCCAAGCAGGTATCAAAAAATCAGCGCATGGCTTAAGAAAATTAGCAGCAACACGCGCAGCTAACTCTGGTGCAACAGTATCACAACTCAAAGCACTCTTTGGCTGGACAAATGACAGTATGGCATCTCTTTATACCAAGAGCGCAGATCGCAAAAAACTCTCCCTTGAATCGATACAAAAGCTCCAAAAAAGTTAGGGATAGAGATAAAAAAACATAATAGAATCAATAAGCACCTAATCCCTTACTACAAATATAACTTTTTGATTTAATTATTATTTGTTACCGTTTGCTAGAAATAACAATGAAATAATGAGCTCAAATATTGATGAATGAAACGGAAGGTTTAAATTGAAAATATTAATTCCAGATGACTATCAAAAAGCCACCCTAACATTACAGTCTATTACAAAATTAATGAAATTGCATGAAGTGCTGGTTATAAATAATTTAGCTAAAGAATGTGATTTAGAAGATAAGCTCAAAGAGATAGATATTCTTATCTTAATCAGAGAGCGGACTATAGTTGATAGAAATCTTCTCCTGAAACTGCCAAATTTAAAATTAATCTGCCAAACAGGCCCTATAGGTTCACATATTGATATAGAAACTTGTAGAGACTTAGGAATTGAAATATTAGACGGTGGTGGAGATCCAACTTCTGCTGCTGAATTTGCGTGGCTCTTAATTATGTCTGCGCGTAGAAAACTCTGTAAATCTGTATCTGATATGAAAAAAGGACGATGGCAAACAACATTTGGCAACCAAATGAAAGGGGCTACTCTTGGAATATTCGGGTTTGGCCGTATTGGTAAAATGGTTGCTCAATATGCTCAAGCTTTTGGCATGTCCATTTTGGTTTATGGGAGCGAGCGTTCAACGCAAGAAGCAAAAAATTTAGGTTATCATTTTACGCATTCAAAAGATGAATTTTTTACACGTCCTGACATTATATCCGTCCATTTACGTTTAAGCGATAAAACCAGAGAAATCATAAAATTAGATGATCTATTGAGCATGAAACCTCATGCTATTTTTGTCAACACAGCGCGTTCAGCTTTGGTTGAAAAAGGGGCGATAGAAAAAATACTAAGTTTGGAAAATTCAACTTACTTTGCACTGGATGTTTATGACAGCGAGCCAGTATATGAGAGCAAATTATTGCAATCAGATAGAGTTCTTTGCACACCGCATCTGGGCTATGTGACTGAAGAAAGCTTTGAGAATTATTTTGAAAAAGCTTGCCAAAATATAGCGTCTTTTATAAAGAGCGCTTAATGCCGGCTGAGCCAATGTTTGTAAAATTTATCTTATATCGCTAGCCTATCAAATTTGCACGACACATATTGGCTGGACAGATGACGCCATGTCATCTCTTTACACAAAGAGCGCAGACCGTAAAAAACTCGCTCTTGAAGCTATAAAAAAACTTCAAAAAGATGAGGAATAGAGGCAAAAAAACGTAATAGAATCAATAGCGAATAAAACCCTCACTATTAATATAACTTATTGACTTAATTATTATTGAGTATCCATACGGTGGTATTGAATATTCGGTTGAGTTAAAAAAATAGCATTTTCGCTGCTACCACATAGAATATTGACAATTCTTATGAACAAAAAGGGGTCTATTACCCCTAGACCATATTTAATCTTTGAAAACCTTCCTGTTGATAGACAAATTAATACGTCACCTAATCCTTATAATTTAGATGCGTCTTGTAAAAGTGACTATATTAGCGAAAATTTAATTATGATGTTTTCTGTAGTGATCGGAGAGCCTTATTCAATTAAGTTTGAAGGCGAACATATAGTAAATAACCTGCTTCCTTTAGAGGATAATAAAAAAGATTATACAGAATTAGGATCTGAAGTTGAGTTAGATTTTCATACAGAAAATGCTGCACTAAAATTTATAACGGGTTTAAATTTATCTCTTAAAGGGGATACTTTTATCTGGTGTTCGCAATGATGTTGATGGCCCGTTAACGAGAATAGTCTGATGCACGTCTAGCTTTAAAATTTTTAAGTGAGGAGGATTTGAGGAGCTTAAGGGATAATTTATATATAATTAATGTTCCCTATAGATGGAGAAAAAATGGGGTAACCTCTACAAGTAAAGTGCCCCTAGTTCACAGGGACAGTGAATTCCCTGATATCAGCGCTGTTTTTTATCCTGGCATGTTAGAACCACAGTCAAAAAAGCCAAGGAAGCTTTAGATCATTTTTATGAAGCTATTAAGGCTGTATCTTTTGGAATTGATGTACCACTAAGGAAGATTATTATACATTGATAATAGAATGGCTCTACACTCTAGAGATAAGTTTTTTGGATCATTTGATAGTTATGAAAATCCAATGCGGTGGATTCAAAGAGTGTTTGTGTCTGCAGATTTATGGAATTATAGATATATAGAACAAATAAAAGAAAGAGTATTTAATTTTCAATGTTAATATCCTGATAATGATATGATGTTGAGTATTATTCTGATTTATATATTGATGATACATCTCATATGTATAGGTTTCTCCCGCATAATCAGGTGAGGTTACTACCTAATTATAAGCTATGGTGGCCAATTGATTTTCTATGGCTGCATTTGATCTTTGTTATTTTTGCCCTTCCTTCAAGCCGCTAGGGGGATTCCCCTATCAAGCCCTTGAAAAAGCGATTTGGAGTAATTTCATAATGCGAAACCAAAACATAGTGACAAACTTTTCTATTGTTTTCACAAGTATGACGGTTTGCATGGTTGCCCCCTTCAAGCATAGTGGATTTTTTTCTTGCACGATGGAATCTTTCATATATGAGACAACATAATTAATTTATAACAGATAATTCAATGTATTATCTAAAAAATGCAACGAAATAGCTATTAATGTGAACATATGAATTAAAAAAACAAACATCGCGTACAAATAAATTCAAACATAATTGTGCACACGACTTATAACATTTTTTAGATGAACAAATAATAATACACCCCATGTCTTTAAACAAAGAATGAAAATCATAAAATGAGCTCTAAGGATAATAGGAACTCTCCACAAAGAAGAGACAGAGATGAGGACTCCAAAGACTTCATCATCACTATCCTTCACCATTTTGTTAACATATTAATTTTATACAAGAATCTTTCCCTCGGAAGAAATAGCATTTGCAATAGCTTCTTCGCTTGCCTCATCGGGTAATAACATCTCATTATGAGCACATCCCGATGGGATCATAGGAAAACAGTTTTCTAAATGATAAACACGACAATCAAAAAGAACAGGCTTATCACAGTCAATCATCTGCTGAATTTTATCATCAAGTTCATCGGGTTTTGAACAATGAATTCCCACGGCTCCATAAGCTTGTGCCAATTTCACAAAGTCAGGCATAGATTCCGTATAAGAATGAGAAAGACGATTACCATGCAGCAATTGCTGCCACTGGCGAACCATCCCCATATACTGATTATTTAAAATGAAAATTTTTACAGGTGTGTCATGCTGAATAGCTGTTGCAAGCTCTTGAATATTCATCTGAATGGAGGCATCACCAGAAATACACACAACAAGCGCATCAGGATGTGCTATTTGAACACCGATAGCCGCCGGAAGACCATACCCCATCGTTCCAAGACCACCAGAAGTCATCCAATGTTTTGGTTCATCAAAATGATAATACTGTGCTGCCCACATCTGATGCTGTCCGACATCCGTTGTAATATAAGCATTCGCATCTTTGGTAAGAGCATAAAGTCGTTCAAGAGCATATTGCGGCATAATGACATCTTCTTTCTCCGCATATGCCAATGAATTACGAGCTTTCCAACGGTTAATTTGCGTCCACCACGCCTCACGGACTTCACTGTTAAACGCTGGTTGCTGTATTTTTAAGAGTTGCGTCATATCTCCTAAAACACAAGCCACATCACCAATAATTGGAACTTCTGCTTTTACAATTTTATTGATGGAAGAAGGATCGATATCAATATGAATAATACGCGCATGAGGTGCAAATGCATCAAGGCGCCCCGTGATACGATCATCAAATCGTGCTCCAACAGCTAACATGACATCACAATCATGCATGGCCATATTAGCTTCATAGGTTCCATGCATTCCAAGCATTCCAAGCCAATTTTTACCGGAAGCAGGATAAGCACCAAGTCCCATTAATGTTGAAGTAATCGGAAAATCCCCCAATTGAACCAAATTACGTAAAAGCTGTATAGCTTTCATCCCCGATGAAATAACACCACCACCAGAATAAATAATAGGGCGTTTTGCCTCAACTAAAAGAGAAACGGCAGATTCAATAGCCTTAATATTCCCTTTCAACGATGGAAAAGAATGTAAAGACTCCTGAACTTGAGGTGCTCTATAAAGTCCTGAAGCAAATTGAACATCCTTAGGAATATCAATCAAAACCGGCCCAGGACGACCTGATTGAGCAAGAGCAAAAGCTTCATGAATAATAGCCGCAAGATCATTGACATTTTTAACCAGCCAATTACGCTTCGTACAAGGCTTTGTAATTCCAACTGTATCAGCCTCTTGAAAAGCATTTGTTCCAATCACCGTTGTTGACACCTGCCCAGAAAAACAAACAAGAGGTATCGAATCCATAAGAGCATCTTGCAAAGGTGTCACAGCATTCGTTGCCCCTGGACCAGAAGTCACAAGCATAACCCCTACCTTCCCTGTGCTGCGTGCATAGCCTTCAGCCGCATGCCCTGCGGCTTGTTCATGGCGCACCAAAATATGCTGGAGTGTATCTTGGTGATAAAGAACATCAAAAATAGGCAAAACAGCCCCACCAGGATAACCAAAAATATGTTCAACGCCTTGATCTATAAGAGCCTGAACCACTATTTCAGCGCCCGACATTATTTTTCCATCTGCACTCTCTTGCTTTCTTTGATCATTTCTCATTTTTCCCACTCACCTACTTTATAGGACAATAAAAAAGCCCCTAACGGAGCCCATAAAAAAAGCCCCCAAAGGAGCCCATTACACAACACATACTGTATGATTACCCCCCATTATTCCAACGTATAAAATATATAAAAAATTCCTTGTAGACAGATTTCTAATTCCATTGATACCATTCGTCAATAAAAAATTATATTTTCTAAAAAATTTCTTTTTTACGAATTATCTTTTATCTTTCGAAAGTTTCTTTGCAAGGCTCCAGCTCTTTTATCAAAAAGTAAGCATCCATTCTTCATCAAATTGATTACGAAACCATGTCATTTGTCTTTTTGCATATCTCCTCGTTTGTATTTTCACCGCTTCAAGAGCACTCTCAAAGCTTCTATATCCATCCAAATAAGCCATAAACTCAGGTATACCAATAGCCTTCATTGCTGGTAATGAAGGGGAAAGTTTAAGTTTTTTCATAGCCACCACTTCTTCTAAAGCTCCTCTTTCAATCATAGAATCCAAGCGTTTATGAATACGTTCATAAAGCAAAGGACGTGGTGGCATGAGAAGAATTTTTTCGGTCAAATTCGGCGCAATAAGAGGTGTTGTTTTTTGTTTCTGCCACCAACTGAGCGTCTTACCGGTTGCATCATAAACTTCCAAAGCACGGACAATACGCTGTCTATCATGCGAAGAAATTTTTTCAGCAACAACAGCATCAATCTGCAACAACTGGCGATAAAGACTTTCAGGTCCCTCTTTATCAAGCAGCAAACGCCACTTCTGCCGCACAACATCTGGAACATGAGGGACTTCCGAAATCCCCTCTAAAAGAGCACGAAAATAAAGTCCTGTTCCACCAACAAAAATAACTGATCTTAAAGAAAAAGTAGCCAATAGCTCCTCGACATCACACAACCACTGCCCTACTGAATAGTTCACAGTAGGACTCACATGACCATAAAGATAATGGGGAACAATCGCGGTATCAGCCTCCCCCGGCCGTGCCGTTAAAATATTTAAAACATCATAAACCTGCATTGAATCAGTATTAATAATGAGAGCATTCTTTTCTTGAGCCATTTGCAAGGCAAGTTCTGACTTCCCACTTGCCGTTGGCCCTGCTATCAATGTAATTGTTCTTTGTGCCATGAATAGCAATTTCTCCCAATCAATAACTTATTGCAACATACAGACACCCCCAAAGCCACTATCTTCTCTCCATTATCATAGAGTAAATACTTCAAACAAAAATACGAACACAAATTCTCTTCAATACAAAGAAAATCCTATGAAACTTATAAAAAAGAAAAAATAGACTTAAGAACAACACCAAAGGAATTTCCAAGCATTTTTTGCTATCATAATTCAATAACAAACCACAGCTATAATAATTTTGTCCGTTTAGTCCATTAAAAACATACTCTTTGTCATCATTTATGAAAATAATACTGAGCTTAACCTATACAATCAAACAGCTTTATTTTTTCCTATAAAAACAGCATGCTACTCTGATTTATAATAGGAGATTCAGAAATTGTCTTCTTCACGCTCTTTTTTTATAACTATTTTTTCATCCATCACCAAGAAAGGTGTAAATATATATATAACTAATTTAGTCTAATATGATTTTTCTCTGAGAGAGCTTTTTTCAAACTGAAGTGAAAAAACGTTCTCTATAGCACACAAAATACAATCACAAAGTGCTAAAATTCTCACTAGATACAACATTATTTATAATAATAATTGACTTAAATACAAAACATAGATCTCTTATGCACTATTTTAAAGCCTAAGCTGTTGCAAAGTTGTAAATCTAGCAAATCTATGATGGTAGCAACTTGTACTTTTATTTAACGCAAAAATAGAGCTGCCCAATGAATTTTATATTGCACACCCCATGCTCTCTATCGTGAAATGAATTTGAGAAATATTGGACATCACATGCCTAGCTTGCAAAATATCCCATATACTAAGGCTGATAAAAAACAAAAAAAAATTTTAAGGATCAATCCATTAGGAGCGTTACGAACCGTAACTCTCCATCTGGACGCGCTACAATAAATAGAGCATTTTTGCGTCCAGCTTCACGTAATTTATGAATACGTTTTTTAGCCTCATCAATTGTTGTGATAGAACTCTGATTGATATCAACAATCACTTCACCAACGCGAATACGCTTTTTATCCGCTGCACTATTTTGTGCAACAGATGTCACCACTAGTCCTCGAAGTTTATCTGAAATTGAATAACGATGACGCAAATCCTCCGTCAGTTCAGATAACGTCATTCCCATAAATTGCATTGTCACGTTTTTCGACAGATCTTGATTTTTTTTATCATCAACTTCTTCTTCTGTATCTTCATTTGGATCTGTTTCAATCAAACGTCCAAGCTTAACTTTTACTGTTTCTTCTTGCCCATTCCGTAAAACAGTAACATCCACCACCTTTCCTTCTGAACTTTCTGCAACTAAACGCGGCAAATCACGTGCATGCTTAATTTTGGAATTACCAAAAGAAAGAATAACATCTCCAGTTTGTAACTGGCTATTATCTACATTATTTTCTTCCGTCTGTTCTATTTTACCAGCCACCAATGCTCCCACAGCATTGTCCAATTTTAAACTTTTTGCAATATCCTCTGTTACCGGCTGAATACGAATAGCCAACCAACCACGTCTTATTTCTCCAAAATCACGCAATTGATTAATAACAGAAAGAGCCATATCCGATGGAATAGCAAATCCAATACCGATAGATCCTCCCGAAGGTGAAACAATTGCTGTATTAATGCCAATGACTTCACCATTTCTATCAAATAACGGACCACCAGAATTGCCCCGATTAATTGCTGCATCTGTTTGAATAAAATTATCATAGGGACCAGCATTAAGATCACGGTTACGCGCAGAAATAATACCAACCGTCACACTTCCACCAAAACCATAAGGATTACCAATAGCCATAACCCAGTCACCAATACGTGCTTTTTCTGAGTCACCAAAACGCACAGCTTTTAATTTTTTACTTCCTGCATCGACTTGAAGCAACGCCAAATCAGTTTTGCTATCCTTTCCAAGAAGCTTTGCCTTTAGTTTTGTACCATCCGTAAAATTAACTTCAATATCATCAGCATCAACAATAACATGATAATTTGTAACAATAATCCCCTTTTGCGCATCAATCACAAAACCAGACCCTAAAGAACGCACCTTTTGAAATTGACTATCTTTTTGAGCATCTTTGGGTGTAAAAAAATCACTAAAATATTCCTCCAGCAATGAATCTTTTGGGATAACGGGTACCGAGGTATTTTCATCCTGTTCTGTTCCTTCAACAGTCTGTGCCGTGGAAATATTCACAACTGTTTCCAAAAGCTCAGAAGCTAAATCAGGAATAGAAAGCAATGCCTCGCTTGTCTCTGCTCCCCAAGACAAACCTGACCCTGATAGAAACAAAGTCACACAAAAAACAACTCTTGTGATAAAAAACTTTAAAAACGTATTTTTACTCACGACACTTCTATCCATGACATGCCTTTAATCAAAGATGCAAAGAGCCCCACTAAATTTATCTACATAAAACCAGCACGGCTCGATACTCTCTACCACTTTTACCATAAAAGAAAATGGTCACAGATCATTCTTTTCATGCAAAATCTCGTATCTGCAATCCATTATTTTATCTATTCTCTCCCGATTTTGGATCAGTTTTACTAATGCCAGTATTCATTGTCGGTAAGAATGCTTTATTTGCCTGCGGCGGATTACGAAAATAGAAAAAGAAATCCTCATTTGGAGAAATCACCATCGGTGTTTTCTCTAAATTCTTGTATTGTTCCATCGCCAACCAAAAATCGTAAAAAGACGGACTAGCCTCCCTCGCATTCAATAAAAGACGAATACTTTCAGCCTGACCTTCACCACGAGTAATTTCAGCATCACGCTTTGCCGCTGCTACAATTTCTTCATATTCACGATTAGCTTCTGCTACAATACGATCTCGCTCTTGTTGACCACGAGCACGGATATTTTCCGCAGCAGCTTCACGTTCAGCTGCCATTTGCCGATAGACATCTTCTGAAACAGCATCAGTCAAATCGGTTTTACGAATACGCACATCAACAATGGTAATACCCAACGAACCTGCATCTACAGAAAATTGCTTCTGTACTTCAGCCATCATCGCGCCTCGTTCATCCGATAAGGCTGCTTTAAATTCTCGCTTACCATAAACAGCGCGCAAAGCGTCAATAAACCGTGGTGCAAGGTTTTCACGTGCCGCAATTTGTGGACGCCCAGAAGCAATGCGCTGTAAAAACAACTTAGGATCTGTAATACGGTAAATAAAGAACGCATCCACCTCATAATACGCACCACCACGAACCTGTACAGATTGTGTAGGAACATCGTAACGCAATAACCGATTATCAACAATGATCATCTTATCGATAAAGGGCGCCTTGAAATAGATTCCAGGATTAGATTCTACCTGAACAATTTGTCCAAAACGCTTAATTGCTACTTGTTGACGAGGATAGACGATAAATACGGACATCCACAAAATCATCAAAACAAACACTATAGCACTAAAAACAAACAAAAAGCGAGATTGCTGCATAATTAATCTCCTCCAGAAATACGAGAATCTAAGAGTAACGCAGGACGCGCTGATGTTGCCTTTACTTTTTCCGATGACTTGCTACGCAACAATTCGTTCAAAGGTAAATAAGGCACCGCTGGAGAATTTGCCTGATCAAGAACCAGCTTATTTGGTGAAGAAAGAATCCGCCCCATCGTCTCCATATAGAGACGATAGCGAGCAGCTTCTGGTGAAATCGCAGCCTCACGAGCTATCGCCTGAAAACGTTCAGCACGCCCTGTTGCCTCTTCAACCATTTGTGCCTTTTCACCTTTTGCGATTTCCCGTGTGCGTGAAGCTTCACCATTTGCTAAACCAATTTTCGTAAAACGCACACGATTCCCCTCTTCAATCATTCTTCCACGTTCCTGCTCCGCCTGCTGAACAGAATTAAACGCAGCAGCAACCTTTGTCGGAGGAGCAGCTTCACTGATAGACACACGGCTTATTTCAACACCAAGTTGATATTTATCTACAGTCAACTGAATAATCTTTCTGACGTCATTAGCAACTTCTTCTTTCTTGTCACGTAAAACATCATCAACCGGCCGCGAACCAATGACCTCACGCATTGCACTCTCAGCAACTTGGCGGACTGTTCCCTCTTGATCATTCACATTGAATAAAAACTGACTAGGGTATGAAATCCGATAGTAAACGGAAAAATTAACATTAACGATATTCTGATCACTTGAAAGCATTAAGCCATCACTTTGTTGCGCCTGACCAGGCTTCCCACCAATCGCAATTGTTTTTTCCGTTAAAGGTACTTTCATATAGGTCTCAATTGGCCAAAAATGAAAATGCAACCCATCACCAATAATGCCTTCTTTAGGGATGCCAAAGCGCAACTCTACCGCTTGTTCATTTTGCTGAACAATATAAATTGACTGGTATAGCCAAAAAAACACAATAAGCAGAAGGAATAAAACAGAAAAACTGCTTCTCCCGAATTGTTTAAACTGATCCTGCCCTTTGCGCAAAATATCATTAAGATTAGGACCATTTTCGCCACCATTACCGCCACCAGAACCAAAGAGATTCTTAGCTGGTGTTTTTTTGTCACCACTGTTTTTATCGCCACTCCACGGGCCACCACCATTTTGATTTGTCCAGGGCATTATCACCTCTTTAACTGATTACCACTACTCGAACACCAACCATTTGCTTGATCTTATAGGGTGTCTCTTACCTCATTACAATACAACTGATAACCCCTTCCACTTCATATTACAAAAAATTATTTCCGCTCATAAACAACAAAACGTGTCGGATGACTATCTTTATCCCCTTTTGGAATATCTTGTGTTTGCACAATAGTCCACTTTTCTTTATCAAAAACAGGAAAAAAACTATCACCTTCTATAGAAGCTAAAACTTCTGTAAGAAATATTTTATCAGCCATATGCAACCCTTGTTGAAAAATTGCACCACCACCAATAATAAAAATTTCCTCTACATCATTTTGAGAAGCAACGCTTGTTGCAAGAGAACAAGCTTGCGATAAAGAGTGAGCAACAACAGCCCCCTCAGCACAAAAGGTACAATCACGCGTAATGACGATATTTGTACGCCCTGATAAAGGTCTCCCGATAGAATCCCAAGTTTTTCTTCCCATAATAATGGGCTTACGCAACGTCAAAGCTTTAAAGCGTTGCAAATCCGTCGATAAATGCCACGGCATTGCACCTTCACGACCGATAACACCATTTTCTGCAACAGCAGCAATTAAACAAATGGAAATCGTCATATTGCTACCGGCGCTTTAATATGAGGTTGTGCTTCATAATTAAGCAACTCAAAATCCTCAAATTGAAAAGAAAAAAGATCTGTTACCGCTGGATTTATGCGCATACATGGCAAAGCATTTGGTATACGAGACAATTGATATTTTGCCTGTTCAAAATGATTAGAATAAAGATGAGCATCTCCCAGAGTATGAATAAAATCGCCTACTTTAAGACCGCTTACTTGCGCAATCATCATCGTTAGCAATGCGTAGGATGCAATATTGAATGGAATACCTAAGAAAATATCCGCCGAACGCTGATAAAGTTGACAAGATAATTTACCCTCCGCAATGTAAAATTGAAAAAGACAATGACACGGAGGTAACGCCATTTCCTCTATTAATGCAGGATTCCAAGCTGATACAATCAAGCGACGAGAATCTGGCGTTTCCTTAATCATCGTTAAAAGATTGTTAATTTGATCAATATGGCGTCCATCAGGAGCAGGCCAAGAACGCCACTGATAACCATAAACAGGACCAAGATTTCCCTTTTCATCAGCCCATTCGTCCCAAATCGACACACCATGCTCTTTCAACCAAGCGATATTTGTATCGCCTTTAAGAAACCACAAAAGCTCATAAATAATTGAACGTAAGTGTAGCTTCTTTGTTGTCAACAACGGAAATCCTGCTTGTAAATCAAAGCGCATCTGATACCCAAAGATAGATCGCGTGCCAACACCCGTTCGATCTGTCCGATCAATACCCTGATTTAAAACATGAGATAAAAGAGCAAGATATGACTTCATAGGGCTATTATGTCCGATTCTTCTCATTATAGAAAATAAAAACTGTAAAATCCGTACAAACATAATTCAAATCTTTTTCCAAAAACATCTTACACAAGAAATTATCATGATCTGACTAAATTTTTGATGCAAAAGATAAAATACTATAGACAGCTTCTAAGAAAATGACATAAATGAACAAAGATGGATAAACATCAAATAAAGGGATCGACTATGGAAAAACAAGAAGCTTTAAAACCACATGATACAAGAAAACGTATCTGGGCTATCGTGTCCAGTGCATCAGGTAATCTAGTAGAATGGTATGACTTTTATGTTTATTCCTTTACATCCATTTACTTTGCATCACAATTCTTTCCCTCAGATGGCAATGACGTTACGCAACTTTTAAAAGCGGCGGGTGTTTTTGCTATTGGTTTTCTTATGCGCCCAATCGGCGGATGGCTTTTTGGCTTCATTGCCGATCGTTACGGACGCAAACGCTCAATGCTTATCTCTGTTTTTATGATGTGTGGTGGTTCGTTCTTAATTGCCCTACTTCCTACCTATGAAACCATTGGAATGGCAGCAGGAATTCTTTTACTTTTACTCAGAATGCTTCAGGGGCTTTCTGTCGGCGGTGAATATGGTACAACAGCAACTTATATGAGCGAAATCGCCCTCAAAAATCGCCGCGGATTTTTTAGCTCTTTCCAATATACCACACTGATTGGTGGTCAACTTCTAGCCAGTCTCGTTATATTCATTTTAGCGCTTTATCTCACCGAAGATCAGCTAAAAGCGTGGGGCTGGCGTATTCCATTTGCCATTGGTGGATGCGGCGCAATTGTTGCGATTTATCTACGCCGCACACTCCATGAGACAACGACCAAAGAAAGTCGTTCTAGTGCACAAGCTGGTAGTATTAGGGGACTTCTGAGTAACCACCGAAAAGCTTTTTTTCTAGTTATCGGCTTTACCGCTGGAGGATCGCTCACATTTTACACCTATACGACTTACATGCAGAAATATCTGATCACAACCACCGGCTTTGATAAACATACAGCCACAACTATAATGACTGCTGCACTCTTTGTTTTCATGTTACTCCAACCCCTCTTTGGTTCTCTCGCAGATAAAATTGGAACAAGAACTTCTCTCCTTATTTGGAGTGTCTTATCTATTATCTTTACCATTCCTGGACTTAATATGATTGGTAATACTGATAGTACATGGATTGCTTTATCAGTCATTACTGGAATGCTCTGCATTATGAGCTTTTATACATCTATCTCTGGCATTGTAAAATCAGAAATGTTTCCCGCTTCAGTACGAGCAATAGGAGTTGGGCTCTCTTATGCTATTGCCAACGCACTGTTTGGCGGTTCTGCTGAATATGTCGCGCTTGGATTAAAAGATCTTGGATATGAATCTGTCTTCTATTTTTATATAACCGGCATGATGATTATTGCCTTCATCGCAATTCTCTTAATGCCAGATGCTCGCAAAAAAGGGTATTTACAAGGAGACGATATTCATTAACCTTTAATGTTAACAAACAAGGGTTTCAACAAAAAAAGCAAAGCCCAGTATTCTGGGCTTTTTTATATTCTTTCCAATAGAAGTTTAAAGCTCACAGTTTTTTATCCCTTCAAACACTCTAAAGAAGCAATGTTCCCTCCTACACACGCCGCTTATAAAAACAAATGGCTTCATATTATTATGTAATAAATACTTCTTTTGCTGAATTTAATTCACTGAAGATAAAAAACGTTTGATTTATTTTAATATTCCCATTCCCACTCAACGTTGAAGAAAAGTGATTATCTTTCAAGAAATTTTATCAATAATAAAGATTACACTCATGATTTTGTTTAATACGTTCTTAATAGTACCCCCTCATGCAAAACAAATCCTTTCATGAAAAATAGAAAATACCATTATATTATGAATTCGCACACTTTTTTGAGAAACATTTCTCAATGCACCCAACTCCATTTCACAACGGCACCCGTGAATGACATAACGTAAAAGCCCCGTAAAGTATAAACATGGGCATCACTCTCTTTACACTTAATAAAAGTGCAAGCCGCTATCATTATACTATTGAGGAACTCTTAATATTGTACTCCCCCTTAACACTTAAGATCATTCCTAAAAAGTATTTTAACTGATACACCAACCTCGCATGCAATAGTCAATAACATCATTTTACGAAACAACATCAAGCATATAAACTAAAGAGTATCATATCTTCATAAGCACTCTGCATATGCAAATAATTCACAATCAAACAAAAAATAATATTTCCTTAAGGATAGTAAAAAGCGCATGATTTACGCAATATAACAACACCATAAGCCCAAAACAGCACTGATAGCTCTAGAAAAAATCTTTATGTTTCCCTGAAAAATTATCATGGTACAATGGCGTTTTTATAATGCACATCGTAAATAGCTTTAAAAAGAAGAAAAGTTATAAATCTAAAAGGGGAATACTTCATGAATAATCAAACAACTTTAGATCCACATGATACAAGGAAACGTATTTTTGCTATCATGTCCAGCGCATCAGGAAATCTGGTAGAATGGTACGACTTCTATGCTTACTCCTTTGCATCGGTTTATTTTGCCTCACAATTTTTTCCTGAAGATGAAGATATCGTTACACAACTGTTAAAAACAGCAGGAATCTTTTTTATTGGCTTTCTTATGCGTCCAATTGGAGCATGGCTCTTTGGATTCATTGCGGATCGTTATGGACGTAAACGCTCAATGCTTATTTCTGTTTTTATGATGTGTGGTGGCTCTTTTCTCATTGCCATACTTCCCACTTATAAAACCTTGGGAATAGCAGCAGCATTCCTTCTCCTTTTTGTCCGTATGTTTCAAGGACTTTCCGTTGGAGGTGAATATGGTACAGCAGCAACTTATATGAGCGAAGTTGCACCCAAAAATCGTCGCGGGCTCTTTGCTTCTTTTCAATATGCAACAACGATCTCAGGTCAACTTCTCGCAAGTTTTATAATATTTATTTTAGCCCTTTACCTTACTGAAGATCAGTTAAAAGCGTGGGGATGGCGTATTCCTTTTGTGATTGGTGGCTTTGGAGCAATCGTTGCAATTTATCTGCGTAGTTTGCTCCATGAAACAACAACCCACAAAAGCCGCTCTGAAAAACATGCTGGTAGTCTTCGAGAACTTTTTCGCAATCATAAAAAAGCTTTCTTTTTGGTTGTTGGCTTTACAGCTGGTGGATCACTCACATTTTATACATACACTACTTATATGCAAAAATATCTGATCACAACCACCGGCTTTGATAAACAAACCGCAACAACGATAATGACTGCCGCCCTCTTTATTTTTGTGCTACTCCAACCCCTTTTTGGTTCCCTAGCCGATAAAATTGGAGCAAGAGCTTCACTCATTAGTTGGGGGCTATTATCCATTATCTGCACTATCCCTGTACTTAAAATGATCGGTAATGCCCATAATCCATGGACAGCACTCTTAATCATTATTGGAATACTCTGTGTTATGAGTTTTTATACGTCCATCGCTGGTATCATAAAAGCAGAATTGTTCCCTGCTTCAATCCGAGCAATTGGTGTTGGATTTGCTTTTGCCATTGGCAATGCACTCTTTGGCGGTTCTGCCGAATATGTAGCGCTTGGATTAAAAAATATGGGATACGAATCTGCTTTCTTTTTTTACATAGTTGGTATGATGGTCATTGCACTCATCTCTATTCTTCTTATGCCCGATATAGATAAAGGAGGATATCTCGATAAAGACGATAGACTTCATTAAACTTATTTTCTGGATAAAAAAAAGCCCAAGAAATTGGGCTTTTTTTATCTCCTCTCCATCCTAACAAAGAACGAAAATTCTGCCCCGCATTCGTCTTACAAACAACTCAGTTTCTCTTAAATTGTCTATAGTTACTGCCCTCTTTATGTAATTTACTTGATAAGATTCTATAGGCAAGCCCTACCCTAAATATTTATCATGATATCTGAAAAACACCTCATACGGAAAACCTTATCTGAGCCTTACCTCCCCCTCCTAAATAATGATGTGTGGTGATACAACAAGATAAGCAAGGACACAAAAATCCCCTTTTACATTATTTAAGCTTTATGAAATGTCTTCAGTTTTTGGGCTTTCTGCTCATAAAGACCATCTCTTCTATAATCTTCCGGTATGCCAATAATTGCATTCTTCTCATAAAGTTTAAAGGTATCTTGATCTACTTTTCAATGTTCTCTCCCTTTAAATGCAACGTGATAACTTTTTATTCTATAACACAAGTAAAAATCTTAAAACGAATGACAACATAACTCTAATAAATCATCTTAAAGAGTTTCCCTAAGAAATTATTATAATACAATTGAATTTTTCTGGAAATCATAAACAATTATGTTTAGAAAATATAAAATATAAATCCAAAAGGGGAACAATTCATGAAAAATGAAACAACTTCAGCATCACAGGATGCAAGAAAACGTGTTTTTGCTATTATAGCAAGCGCATCAGGAAATCTCGTAGAATGGTATGATTTTTACGTTTACTCATTTGCATCAATTTATTTTGCATCACAATTCTTTCCCTCCGATGGTGATACGATTACGCCACTGTTAAAAACCGCAGGTGTGTTTTTTATTGGCTTTCTTATGCGCCCTATTGGAGCTTGGTTTTTAGGATTTGTCGCCGATCGTTATGGACGTAAACGCTCGATGCTTATATCCATTTTTATGATGTGTGGTGGCTCTTTTTTCATCGCCATACTTCCCACCTATGAAACCTTAGGAATAACATCAGCAATCCTTTTACTTTTAGCTCGAATGATGCAAGGACTTTCAGCGGGTGGTGAATATGGTACAGCAGCCACTTATATGAGCGAAGTTGCTCTCAAAAAACATCGTGGGCTTTTTGCTTCTTTCCAATCAGCCACCCTTATTACAGGTCAACTTCTTGCCAGCTTCATTATATTTATTCTAGCATCTTATCTCTCTGAAGATCAGTTAAAAGCATGGGGATGGCGCATTCCTTTTGTGATTGGTGGTTTCGGGGCAGTGATTGCGATTTATCTGCGTCGTTCTCTCCACGAAACAACCACGAAAGAAAGCCGCTCTCACAAACACTCTGGCAGTCTTAAGGAACTTCTCACCAAGCATACAAAAGCCGTTGTCGTAATTGCATGCTTTGCATCAGGAGGATCACTCACATTTTACACCTTTACGACTTATATGCAAAAATATCTAATCACAACCACCGGCTTTGATAAACATACCGCAACAACGATTATGACAGCTGTACTATTTATTTTCATCCTATTCCAACCCATAGCTGGTATCATAGCCGATAAAATTGGAACAAAAACTTTACTTATCATTTGGAGTATACTCTCTGTCATCTTTACATTTCCTGGACTCTGGATAATCGGTAATACGCATAGTATATGGGTTGCCTTTTCCGTCATTATTGGCTTGCTCTTCATTATGAGCATGTATACATCCATCTCTGGTGTCGTCAAATCAGCAATGTTTCCCTCTTCAATACGCGCATTAGGCGTTAGCATCTCTCATGCCATTGGCAACGCCTTATTTGGTGGTTCTGCTGAATACGTCGCGCTTGGATTAAAAAAGTACGGTCATGAATCACTCTTTTATTTTTATATAACCGTCGTGATGATCATGGCATTCATTGCTCTTCTCTTTGTCCCGAGTATGCGTAAAGGAGGCTACCTCCAAGAGGATGAAAAACATTAACCCTTTTTATCAACGAAAAAGCCCAAGAAATTGGGCTTTTTTTATCATTATCACAAATTTAATATTGTTTAAATTTTATGAAGTGCATTAAGGTGCTTAGCAACTAGATAATAAAAAGTCAGTCGACTTTTTCTACGCTCTCCAGACATCATCTCAGCCACTTTTGAAACAGCCATTTTAGCACTCTTCTCATCGGCTTCTAAAACATCTTGAACCCATTTTTCAACACGTTCTAACTCTTTTGGATCCGATGTAGCAACAAGCGCTGCATCCTGCTTTTTCATCACTAAAGCTAAACGACGGCTAAGTCGTTCTACTGCTGCTTCATCGGGATTTGAATCATATAGTTTAATATCTGCTAAATTATTTGTCATTTTGCATCATCTCCTCTCCAAAAATGAGCGGACTATACTTTACAGCCCGCATCATATAGCTCCATAAATAATTAGAGGATTAAAAATATTAACAACCCCCCCTTTTCCTAAGACTGTTCTTCATCTATATTTAGAGGGCTGGTTTACCAGCTATGGTAATAAATGGACGGTGAAATAAACCTATTGGACCCGGGGGCGGTACCCGGCGCCTCCACCAAAATATAAGAAACCAAAGTTATATTTTGGTGGGGGCGAAATAGGATCGACAAGGGTGTAAAGATCGCTCTTTTACTCGGCATTGTACCACCGTTATCGGGCTAAATGAGTAGTTGCAAATGACAACTATGCGGAAGCACGTCTCGCCGCTTAAGGTGGTGTGAATGTTTCAATTTGAGCCTTAAACCGTCGCAGGTTTAAGCGGGGTTCGGAGGCACCTGGCAACAGAAGCCTTCACTTTTTTAAATGTTGTTGATTGATCTTTCAGACGTTATCAGACATTATTTACCATAGAGTTTCGTATTTATTCGATTTATTGAGGTGCATCGTAGAAAAAATACTGCTAATTTAAAATATATTCTGTCACACAATATCAATACGCCCCATTCTGCTACGTGAAATAAAAGGAATAAACTTCGATGGTTAAAGATCAAATCCGTTACGATATTCTCGTTCAGGATGCGCTTCGTGGAGTTATCCGTAAAGTTTTATCGGAAGTTGCCAAAGCAGGTCTTCCGGGAAATCATCATTTTTTTATAACTTTTTTGACAAATGCCCCAAGCGTTAAAATTTCTCCTCGGCTAAAAAATCGCTATCCCGAGCAAATGACAATCGTCTTACAACATCAATTTAGAGATCTCAGTGTTTCAGAAACAGCTTTCGAAGTAACCCTCTCTTTCAGGGAAATAACCGAAAAGCTCGTGATTCCTTTTACTTCCATTCAGGTCTTTTATGATCCTGTAGCAGCATTTGAAGCAGCATTTGATCTGCCCTCAAATCTGACCTCTGGAGAAAGTGAAAATTCAGAAAATACCTCAACTACGCCCATTACCTTATCAAACAAACAAAAAATAGAAAATACGCTTACAAAAGAACAAAATCTCAGTACAAACAAAGAACCTTCAAATAACGATGCAAAACAAAGTCAAAGTGCTGATGTTGTCTCTTTAGATTCCTTTCGGAAAAAATAATTTTTCTCATGACTGAATTGATTAATCTTCGCCAATTTCGAAAACAAAAAAAACGTACAGAAAAATCTCTTCGTGCTGAGCAAAATCGTTATCGTTTTGGACGAACAAAAACTGAAAAAAATTTTGAGCAACAAAAATCTTTAAAAACGCAAAAATTTCTTGATCAAAATCGTTTACGAAACGACGAATAAAGGTGGAAAAATGCACGAAAATAATTCTATCGATTGGTCAAAAGTCATTCCACGAAAGATATCTGTTCGCGTTGATGGACACGCAACAAGCGTCTCTTTAGAACCACCATTTTTAGATATTCTAAAAGATATAGCCCGCCAAAAAGGACAATCTTTAGCCTTTATTATCACCGATATTGATAGCAAAAGACCACAACAAGTAAATCTTTCGGCTTCGTTACGCGTTTATGCCCTTCAAAGCGTTCTCACCCAGCGCCTTTAATGTTTGTGCTTATTTTTTTACGTTCTCTTTCTGTCTGTTTAACTGAAACTGTTGTGACTTTTTAAGAGAAGTTTTTTTAATCTAGAACTTCAATAAAAAAAAGACTACAAAAGAGAGATAATGAGTAATTTTTCTGATCACAACATACCTTTCTTTGAAGAAGATTCCCCTCCAGACCATGATAAGAAGAGCTCTGGTTTTTTCTCCCATACTCTAAAAGAACAAAAATCATATAACACAGATTATTTAGAACAACTCAATCCAGAACAGCAACAAGCTGTTATGAATACTGAGGGACCTCTTTTAGTTCTTGCAGGTGCTGGTACAGGAAAAACGCGCGTTTTAACAACCCGTATTTCTCACATTTTACGCTCTGGACTTGCCTCTCCTCAGCAAATACTTGCTGTCACTTTCACCAACAAAGCAGCACGTGAAATGAAAATACGTATTGGTGAACTTATTGGAGAAGTTGTTGAAGGTATGCCTTGGCTTGGAACCTTTCATTCCACTGGCGCTAAAATTTTACGCCGTCACGCAGAACTTGTTGATTTAAAAAGAAACTTTACAATTCTCGATAGCGATGATGTTCTTCGACTTTTAAAACAGCTTATTCAAGCTGAAGGATTAGACGATAAGCGTTGGCCCGCACGAAACCTTGCCATGATGATTGATTCTTGGAAAAATCAAGGACTTTCACCAAAACATATCTCAAAAAGTGATGCTCATTCCTTTGGTAACGGCATGGGACGTGAACTTTATCACAATTATCAAAATCGATTAAAAGATCTTAATGCTTGTGATTTTGGTGACCTTCTACTTCATTCTATCTCTATCTTCCAACATAATCCAGATATTCTTCGCGAATATCATTCTCAATTTCGTTATATTCTTGTCGATGAATATCAAGATACAAATACAGCACAATATCTTTGGCTTCGCCTTTTGGCCCAACATCCTCAAGGTCAACATGTTAATCTTTGTTGTGTTGGCGATGATGATCAATCCATTTATGGATGGCGTGGTGCAAAAGTCGAAAACATATTACGTTTTGAAAAAGATTTTCCTTCTGCTAAAATTATTCGTCTAGAACGCAATTATCGCTCAACATCCCATATTCTCAAAACCGCCTCCCATCTCATTGCTCATAATGAAGAAAGGCTGGGAAAAGTCCTTTTTTCTGCTCAAATAAAGAGTGAGGAAGAAAAGGTAAAAATTCATTCAGCATGGGATTCGGCAGAAGAAGCACGAGCAATCGGAGAAGAAATCGAACGCGCACAACAAACCGGTCATGCATTAAATCATATGGCTATATTGGTACGCGCATCATTTCAAATGCGTGAATTTGAAGATCGCTTTGTAACACTTGGCCTTAATTATCGCGTCATTGGTGGTCCTCGTTTTTATGAGCGAATGGAAATACGTGATGCCATGGCTTATTTACGCGTTGTTGTCCAACCTACTGATGATTTAGCTTTTGAGCGTGTTATTAATACACCAAAACGCGGCATAGGAGATGCAACCCTGCGCATTCTTTATGAGAGTGCACGTGCACGTGCTGTTCCTCTCTTTTCTGCTGCCGCTGACATCATTGAAACAGATGAATTAAAGCCTAAGGCACGCAGTGCGTTACGAAGCCTCATTGAAAGCTTCCGCCGCTGGCAAAATATGCTTCAAGACACTCCTCATAGAGAACTTGCCGAGATCGTCCTTGATGATTCTGGTTATACAACCATGTGGTTAGAAGATCGCTCACCAGAGGCTCCTACAAGACTAGAAAATCTTAAAGAAATGATTCGTTCCATGGAACAATTTGAAAATCTTCAAAGTTTTTTGGAACATGTTGCACTCGTTATGGAAACGGAAAATAATGAAAATATGGATGCAGTCAACATCATGACACTTCATTCAGCCAAAGGACTTGAATTTGAAACAGTTTTCCTTCCAGGTTGGGAAGAAGGACTCTTTCCCCACCAACGCTCATTAGATGAAGGTGGACGTTCAGGATTAGAAGAAGAACGGCGCCTTGCTTACGTAGGTCTAACAAGAGCAAAAAAACATTTGCATATATGGTTTGTATCTAATCGAAGAATTCATGGACTTTGGCAACCTGCTCTTCCCTCCCGTTTTCTAGATGAATTACCAGCAGAACATATAGAAGTTGTAGAAATGGAAACATCCTATGGTGGTTATGGAAAATCTTCCTTTCAACATCACGATTCCTTTTATACTGACTATGCAACAGCAAGACAAAAGCGTGCACAAAAAAACAAGAATATTGAAGGGAAAGTTATCTCTCAATCAATCTCTCATGCACCATCAGATTTTTCTGTCAATGATCGGATTTTTCACATAAAATTTGGTTATGGTCATATTACAGCAATAGACGATCATAAATTGACAATAATGTTCGAAAAAGCCGGAGAAAAGCGTGTACTAGACAATTTTGTAAACAAAGCTTAATTACAAGTAAACCACGATCAGTTTTTTCAAGAAACCACTTTATTTTATTCTGAATGTCATTTCCATTTACGAACAAAGGCTTCAATAGGCAAATTTTGCATATCAGGCAATGCGTTGTGAATTTTATCAAGCGGCCAATCCCACCAAGCCATATCTAAAAGGCATTCTATCACATTATTGGGAAAACGCATCCGCAACCGTTTAGCAGGCACCCCAACGACAATCGTATAAGGCAAAACATCTTTCGTTATAACAGCGTTCGCGCCAATGATAGCGCCATGACCAATAGTCACCCTAGGCATAATAACCGCACCATATCCAATCCACACATCATGCCCAATAATAACACGTTTTGCACAACGCCTTTCACGAAAACCACTATCTAATGCCATATAACGAAAATATTCGTTTGGACGATAGGTTATTTTATGCGTTGAAACGCGCTCCATAGGATGCTCCAACGCATTCATCCGTACATGAGATGCAATAGAACAAAAACGCCCAATATCGCTATAAATAGCCTCACTATTACGTTCTAAATAAGAAAAATCTCCAACGGTTACATCCCGTAAAATCACCCGCTCATTAATTTCCACATAGCGCCCTAATTTACAACCATGCAGCCGTGCCGTCGTATGGATACGAGGCTCACTTTCATGAAACCGAAGATCGTTCTCAATATTCATGCATCTTTCACCAATGTTTCATCATAGATATGGAAAGACATACCAATCAAGCCAATAAAATCAACCATGAAACACACATTGCAAAACAAACCTGCCGATGTTACAATTTCTCGATCTATTTAAGAGAGTCAAACTATGAAAAATGTAATACGCATCTTGGGGCTGACAATCATATTTCTTGCAGGTGTTTTTATTTATGATACGCTGACAAATAAGCCTTTAGGTGATAACTTTACTCTCACTGATTCTAATGGAAAAAATATTACTGAGGCTGATGTTCGAAGCAAGCCTTCAATAATTTTTTTCGGCTTCACTATGTGTCCTGAAAGCTGCCCTACCACACTGATGAATCTTGATCGATGGCTTACAGCCCTTGGGCCTGAAGCTGATAAATTAGGTATATGGTTTGTGACTGTTGATCCTGAACGAGACACACCAAAAGTACTCCATGATTATCTCAGTAATTTTAACAATAAAATTGTTGGCATCAGCGGAGATCCTGAAAAAGTTCATAAAATGGTCAATTCTTTCAACATCGTTGCTGAAAAAGTCCCTGAAACAGATGGAAACTATACATATAACCATACAGCAGCAATTTTTTTACTCAAAAAAGGTGGAAAATTAGCTGGCGTTATCCGTTATGACACGAAAGAAAGCGATAGCGAATTAAAAGATGAAATCGCCATTGAACGGTTAAAAAAACTCATCTTAAACTAAAAAAACCGATCAAAAGAAAGAACAGCATGTCGCAACAAATTCGCCTCTATTATACTGCTTCTAAAAATGAAGCAGAACGGTTCTATACCCTTATAGAAACAGCCTTTGACGAAGAAGGGTATCCTCTTGCTCTCACAGAGATAGATGAACAAAATGCTGTATATGAGCTTTCTCTATATGTCGATCAAGACAATCAAGAGAACGCATTGAAACGTTTTGCTCAAATCCTTTCTATAGATTTTGATAAAATTAATATGGAAGTTTTACCCAACATTGATTGGGTACAAAAAAGCCTAGAAGGACTAAAACCTGTGCAAGCTGGTCCTTTTTTTCTTCATGGAAGTCACAACCGAAACGCCATTCCAGCAAATGTTCTCCCTATTGAAATTGAAGCTAATCAAGCTTTTGGCACTGGACATCATGGAACAACAGCCGGTTGTTTAGAAATGATTGCCAAAGTCATGAAACACGAAAATCCAAAAAATGCCCTTGATCTTGGTACTGGGAGCGGTGTACTAGCCATTGGCATAGCAATGCTCAAACCAATTCCTGTGCTTGCATCCGATATTGACCCAATTGCTGTTCAAGTTGCACAACACAATATCGAATTCAATGGTGTCAAGGAATATATTACAGCTATTACAGCAACAGATTTTGCCCATGATGCAATTGCATCACGAACCCCTTTTGATCTCATCGTTGCCAATATCCTTGCTAATCCGCTTATTGAACTTGCGCAAGAAGTGGTAAAGGCACTTCAAAAAGGGGGATCACTTATACTCTCTGGAATTCTTGAAGAACAACATGCCCATGTTTTGGAGACTTATATAAAACAAGGAATGAAGCATATCGAAACATACCACCGGCAAGGATGGGTTACGATACATCTGAAATAAAAGAAAAGAAAAGGACGTCGTTATGTATCAATCTTTTGAGGCGACAACAAATCCTGCTTATACAGCAGAACGCATTTCTTGCCTTCGTAAAGAACTCGATCACCTTGGACTCGATGGTTTTCTTGTTCCGCGGTGCGATGAGCATCAAGGAGAATATGTCCCCCCTCATGCTCAACGCCTTAGCTGGTTAACCGGCTTTACTGGATCAGCTGGGATTGCACTGATTTTAAAAAACAAAGCCATCATATTTACAGATGGGCGATATAAGCTCCAAGTTCGCCAACAAACTGATCCTGATATTTTTAATTATGAAGATCTCATAACTTGTCCTCCCTCACAATGGCTTGAAAAAAATGGTCAAAAACTTTCTATTGGCTTTGATCCATGGCTCCACACGATTGCTGCCACCGATGCATTGAGAAACGCATTAGAAATGAAAGCAGGTGGAAAACTTGTAGAAGTTCAACATAATCCCATTGATTTGCTCTGGCATAATCAACCAAAATTACCACAATCTGCCTTATCAATTCACCCTCTCAAATATGCTGGGTGCGATACAGATGAAAAACTCGCTTTGATTTACAAAGATATACAGCAAACTCATGCAAATGCTTTTATTTTTACAGACCCCTCTTCCATTGCATGGACATTCAATATACGGGGCAATGATGTTTCCAACACGCCTTTTTCCCTTTGTTTTGCTCTCATTCCACTTAACGAAACACCAACCTTATTCATTGACAGCAAAAAACTTGGTGTAGAACAGAAACAATATCTGGAACATTATGCAAAATTATATGAACCAGAACAGCTTATTCCCAAGATCAAAGAGTATGTTCAAAAAGGGACCGTGTTTGCCTTAGATCCACAGCTAACATGCGAAAAATTACGAACTGTTATTGAAGAAAAAAATAGCTCTTTTATCACACTTACCGATCCTGCTGCTCTACCACGTGCCATTAAAAATGACACAGAACTCAATGGCGCACGCAAAGCGCATCTACGCGATGGTGTTGCCCTAACCCGTTTTTTTTCTTGGTTAGATAAACAAATACCAGGGTCAATAAGTGAAATTTCTGCTGCTCAAAAATTAGAAGAATTTCGCATAAATACAGCAAACGAAATGGGAGAAAAACTTAAAGATCTTTCTTTTGATACAATTTCAGCAGCAGGAGAAAATGGCGCCATTATTCATTATCGTGTAACGACACAAACAAATAAACAACTCAATGCTGGTGAACTTTATCTTGTTGATTCAGGTGGCCAATATCGTGATGGAACGACAGATGTCACACGTACAGTAGCAATTGGGAATATTGGAGAAGAAGAAAAACGCTGTTTCACTCTTGTTCTCAAGGGCATGATTACTCTTTCAACTGCTTGCTTTCCCAAAAGAACCCGTGGACAAGACATTGATATTCTAGCACGCATTGCATTGTGGAAAGCTGGTTTTGATTATGCTCATGGCACCGGTCATGGTGTTGGGTCTTATCTTTCTGTTCATGAAGGACCACAAAATATTTCCCGCAAAGGATGCCAAGAACTCATCTCCGGTATGATTCTTTCAAACGAACCAGGATATTATCGCGAAGGTGCTTTTGGTATCCGTCTTGAAAATTTGATGATAGTAAAGCCAGCACAAAAAATTGATGGTGGAGATATAGAAATGCTCTCGTTTGAGACACTCACACATTGCCCCATTGATCGACGGTTAATCCTTCCAGAGCTTTTGACACAAGAAGAACGGCAATGGCTCAATGATTACCATGCGCGCGTTTATCAGATGAATGCACCTTACTTAAATGAAGAAGATAAAAAATGGGCAAAAGAAGCAACAATGCCCCTTTAAATGAAGCAACCTATAACTTTTACCCTTTCTACAAAAACAGCACCGTCTTTTTTTAGAGAAAAATATGTACTTGCGTCAGGAAATACAAAAAATATTTCTACAAGATACTTCACGTTTTTTCTGATATGGCAAACACTGACCTAGGTGAAGCAGAGTGAGATACGCCTGCACGTGGTTAATGCTTATTTTGGGTATTACCATCTAGACACTACCATATCCCTAGTTTCTTTATATGGAAACTCTCGTTATATTTTGTAATCCTTCGCATCGTATTTCTAAAACACCTATTATAACCAGCTTATTACGCTGTTTGGATTCAAAAATTCTGCATATTTATTCGAATAAATTTTACCTTTTTGTTTGCTTCACAATGATAATTTATATTATTTTAATTCTTGAATCATTTTCAATAGTTGTAGTTCATTATAATACATATTGCTACAATAAAATAGAATCTGCTATGAAATAAAATTAAGTATTTAGAATTAAAAGAAGGAGCATGCTGATGACATCAGCGTTAAAGTTTTTTATTTATTTGCATAGTTAACAGTAAAATATTATTTTCTAGACTATTACTTACTGTTGAAAAAAAGTTACCCACAATATAGATAGTTTCCAACTACACAGTATAAAAACAACATATATGGAGGCATGTGTTTTGACCTGAATGTGTTATTCAGCTAAAAATTAACAACAATAACAGAGGATATGAAAAACTAGATAACACAAAAACAGTCACGTAAATAAAGAAGATTCAAACTCTCTACAGAGTTTTACAAATGCTCTGAAAAATACACAATAAAACGTGTGTCTTATAGCTTGTTAGTTAACAAAATCTTAAGCACAGATCTTAGTAATCTATATCCTTTCCTTATCCAGTATTTTAGAAATAAAGTGACTATCCTAATGCGTATAATTTTATTTTGTTCCGTAATATTATTATTTGGATACTATATTGGGCCTTCTGTATTGAAGGAAATTACTAAATTTAAGCGAATTCCTATTGCTTTATTTTCTGAAAATCAAGTCATTACTCCAAATCAGTACGATAAATTATACGAAGAGTACGTAAAGACACAATATCCTGATAATATATACGAAGAGCGCCTAGAAATTGCAAAAAAATATCTGGATAATAAGAGTTATGGTGTATATCATGTTCTAAGCCCTGGGATGGTAGTACTAATTCCTGAAAATATAAATCTTATCCATGCGAAAGTTGTTTGGTGTGCATGCCTTGTGGACTTATTACAGGGAGAGTACAATAAAAAATTTCCAGCATTATCCCTACCTACCTACATACATAAGCTACGTTCTCAATATAATTGGAAAGAAAACGATTTCATTTGGGCAAAAAATTTGGTCATGAACTCGACAGATCCAATGTTTAGATACGCACGAATGGTATTTAATTCTGAAATATTCTCAATCCAAATACTAGCTCTAATAAACGAAATTTCCTATGCTGAGAAATTTGAGAGAGATGAAGGAAGTCAGGAAAAAAATTATGCTGCTAGACGCATTAGCGAATATCCGAAATTTTGTAATGAAATTGGACAAGTGTATCATCTAATAATGCCTGATAAGTATAGGTACCAGTAATCTTTTATAAATTCAACATAATAAACAACTCGCATTTATATCCCTTATTCATTTATAGCGGAATGTTTTATTATATTTTGTAATCTTCCACGTTACATTTCTATTACGGCATTTTGGATTAAATTCTACATATTTGTTCAAAAATTTTACCTTTCTTCACAGTAATAATTTATATCTTTTACTAATAATAACCTTGCATATTCTTCATCATAATAGTTTAAGTTTAATATTTAAGTTCAACGTTAATTATTTTAATAACTTAATAAATATCAAAGTATATGGCGCTCTATTTTTGCAAAAAACAGCTCCTATTATCCCCTTTTTGATTTCATCCCCCCAAAAAATGTAAGAAAGATAATCATATCAACAGTATACGATCTTCTGGGAAACACCCTTTAAATATTATGTTTCTCAATCAGCTGTAGCCAAACCTCTTCATCGATAACCTCAACACCTAATTCTTCAGCTTTAGCCAATTTGGAGCCCGCTCCAGGTCCTGCAACAAGAAGATCTGTTTTTTTAGAAAGTGAACCAGATGTTTTAGCCCCTAATCGCTCTGCCAATGCTTTTGCTTCATCGCGTGACATATGCGACAAAGTTCCTGTAAAAACAATGATCTTCTCCGCTATTGGTGAAGAATCTGCTATGATAGGCTCTTCATCAAGAGGGGTTACTTCTTCAAGCAAAACAGATAAAATCTCACGGTTATGCGCTTCTTGATAAAAATCAACAATTGCGCTCCCTACCTGTGGTCCAATTCCTTCGATATTGGTAAGCTCCATCCAAGCCTCATTTCCTTCTTCATTTTTCTTATCACATGGCATAAGTGCTTCCATAGCCGCGGTCTCAAAAGCTGTATAATTTTTATAAGCACGTGCAAGGCGGCGTGCATTCACTTCGCCAACATGACGAATCCCCAATGCAAACAAAAAACGGCTCAAAGGAATTTCTCGGCGCGCATTAATGGCATCATACAATTTCCGCACTGAAACAGTACCAAAACCTTCCATATTTTCCAAACGTATCAAAGATTTTTCTTGGCGCCGTTGTAACGTAAAAATATCGGCTGGTGTATGAATACAAAGCGCTTCATCTTGAACATGGAAAAAGAACTCCACTTGTTTTTTACCCAAGCCCTCAATATCAAAAGCATTGCGTGAAACAAAATGACGAATACGTTCAATCGCTTGTGCCGGACAAATAAGCCCCCCTGTACAGCGACGCACGGCTTCTCCCACTTCACGAACAGCATGACTCCCACAAGCTGGGCACAAATGAGGAAAAATAAAAACAGCAGCATCTTTCGGGCGTTTTTCAATGATAACATCAATAACTTGAGGGATCACATCACCAGCACGTTGTACAATCACGCTATCGCCTACACGGATATCACGTCCTTCACGAATGGGCTCTCCTTTATGACCAATTCCCTTAATATAATCCTCATTATGCAAACTAGCATTGGTCACCACCACTCCACCAACAGTAATAGGCGTAAGACGTGCAACAGGTGTCAAAGCTCCCGTGCGACCAACTTGAATGTCAATATCTTCCAAAAGCGCTATCGCTTTTTCTGCTGGAAATTTATGAGCGATAGCCCAACGCGGCGAACGAGAAACAAACCCCAAACGCTTTTGGAGCATCAAATCATTAACCTTATAAACAATGCCATCAATATCATAGCTTAAAGAATGACGGCATTCTTCGATATCGTGATAATACGAAATAATTTCTTTTACTGTCTTAAAGACTTTTGTTAATGGATTGATAACAAAGCCATATTCTTTTAGCTTTTTCATCATCTCCATTTGACTTTCTGCCAATATTTCACTCACCTCACCACAAGCATAAGCAAAAAATTGAAGTTTTCTGCTAGCGGTTATCCGTGAATCAAGCTGACGGAGTGAACCAGCCGCCGCATTTCGAGGATTGGCAAAGGTTAACTTGCCCTTCTCTTGTTGGCTGATATTCAGTGCTTGGAAATCTTCCCGCCCCATATAAACTTCACCGCGAACCTCAATGATATCAGGAAAATCACTTTGTAAAACTTGTGGAATATCAGCAATTGTTCGGGCATTTGCCGTCACATTTTCACCGACAGTTCCATCCCCACGCGTTGCCGCACGCACAAGCCGCCCCTTTTCGTAGCGTAAAGACAAAGATAAACCATCAATTTTTGGCTCCGCTGTTATTTCCAACACTTGTGTTTCTGGAAGCCGTAAAAAACGACGAATACGCTCAACAAATTCACTAACATCTTCAGAGCTAAACGCATTATCAAGTGAAAGCATAGGCTGTGCATGAACAGATTTTTCAAACTTTTCAGAAATTGGTGCCCCAATTTTATGTGAAGGAGAATCAATACGTATAAGCTCTGGAAAAAGAGCTTCAATTTCTGCATTACGGCGGCGCAAAGCATCATATTCTGCATCAGAAATTTCAGGCTGATCATCACGATTATAAAGCACATCATGACGTGCAATTTCTTTTGCCAACCACTCTAATTCACGTTCTGCTTCAACAGCTGTGAGATTTTTATCTGCATCTTTGTTCATAAAATCTATTCCAAATTACAAGCACTGCCACAAGGATTTCCACACGCATCCTCATCAAGTGAATCTCAATAAATACAAGCTTTCCAGTATTTTTATCGCTGACTAATTACCTTTATGCTAGAAGCTTTTGAGCCGCTGCACGCGCTTCTTCAGTAATCTGTTCTCCAGCCAACATACGGGCAATTTCTTCTGCACGCTCATGCTCTTCCATTTTATGAATCGCAGTAACAAAGCGTCCTTTATCATGACTCTCAATTTTTGAAATAAGAAAATGACCATGCGCTTTCGATGCAACCTGTGGAGCATGCGTAATAGCGAAAACTTGGACATGTTCTGATAAGCATTGCAACCGTTGCCCAATAGCCGCTGCAACAGCCCCCCCAACGCCTGTATCAATTTCATCAAAAATCAGCGTCGGTGCTGATCCTCGATCAGATAAAACAACTTTTAATGCCAGCAAAAAACGAGATAATTCACCGCCAGAAGCCACACTAAGCATGGGACCGGCCCGTGTGCCAGGATTTGTTCGTACCCAATATTCAACACGATCACATCCCTCTGCACTCCGCTTTTCCATATCACTTTGCATTTCAACAATAAATTCAGCCCTCTCTAATTTCAATGCCGGTAGCTCAGTCATCACGCTTTCAGACAAGTTCTTTGCAACCTCTTGACGTTTTATTGACAACGCTTGCGCTAACATATCATATTTTTTTTGTGCTTGTCTTGCCTCATCTTCAAAGCGTGTCAATATAGTCTGAGCCTCTTCAAAATCAGCGAGTTCTGCATCCATTTTATCGCGTAACTGAATCAATTCATCCGCTGAAACTTGATATTTACGAGCAAAACCCCGAAGAGAAAAAAGACGCTCTTCTATCCGTTCCAATTCATCAGGTTCAAAATCTAATGCTCGTATTGCCGTCTCAATACCTTCTTGTGCTGTTGCAAGTGCATGCAATGCCTCATCAATAGATTTCACCACTGGTACAATAAGTTCTTGCGCCTCAGGAATTTTCCGCTCCAAACGCCTCACCAAATTAGAAAGTACTGGGATTGGTGATTTTTGACCCGTTAAAAGATCATCCGCTTCTTTAATATCTGTCGCTATTTTTTCTAATTTAAGCATATCAGCACGACGAAGAGAAAGAGCTTCCTCTTCACCAACTTTAAAATCAAGCTTTTCAAGCTCTTCTACACACGCACGAAGATAATCAACCTCACGTACGGCACTCTCTACTTTAAGACGCTGCCGTTGCAAACGCTCCTCAAATTCACGCCATGAGTGATAACACTGACGCAAATTTTCCACTTCATCTTCAAGACCACCAAAGGCATCTAATAATTGGCGATGTGTAGCAACATCAACAAGCGCACGATCATCATGTTGTCCATGGATTTCAACCAGCAAACGGCCAACACTCCGCATCAATGCAACACTAGACACCTGATCATTGATAAAAACACGGCTACGTCCATCACTTGATTGCACACGTCGTAAAATAATATCACCCTCATCATCAAGACCATTCTCACGAATAAGTTGACGTGCAGGATGTGAAACAGACACATCAAAAACAGCTGTGACCTGCCCGCGGTCAGCACCATGACGCACAAGCGAAGCATCACCCCGCCCCCCTAGAGCAAGTGATAAAGCATCAAGGAGAATAGACTTCCCCGCACCTGTTTCTCCAGTTAAAACCGTCAACCCCGCCGTAAAATGAATATCAAGCGTTTCGATCAAAACAATATTATGAATCGAAAGCTGTACCAACATAGAGAATCAACGTACCCTCTTCTTATCACCACCTAAAGCATTTGAGATCCAAGAAGATTTATGCTCACGTGGCGATATTTTATTCTTCTGCAAGAGATTATAAGAAAATTTATACCACTCACTTTTGGGATAATTACGTCCTAAAATAGCTGCTGCCGTCTGTGCTTCCGCCGTTAAGCCGAGAGCAAGATTAACCTCAGTCAAGCGGAAAAGCGCTTCTTCAATTTGATTTGTATCAGAATACTCTTCAACCACGGTACGAAACCGTCTACTTGCCGCAAGGTAACGCCGCCCCTCTTCATAATAACGGCCAATCTGCATTTCTTTACCAGCCAGCTGTTCGCGACCAAAACGGATTTTATCCTTAGCATCCTTGACATACTCAGAATTAGGATAACGCTCTATAAGAAGCTGCATAGCAGCAATAGCACGTTTCGTATCACGTTGATCACGTGTAACATCAGGAATCCGACGGAAAGAAGAAAGACCAATAATATAATACGCATAAGCCGAGTCAGTCGACCCTGGATAAAGAGTAATATAGCGTTGAGCCATACTAATTGAATCATCATACTTTCCGAGTCGATAATTAGTAAAAGCACCCATGACCAAAGATTTACGCCCCCAGTCTGTATAAGCGTACTGTTTTTCAATCTTCAAAAACTTCTTCGATGCATCCCCAAGCCGCCCACTTTCAAGGCTAGCAAGCGCCTGATTATAGAGAACATCTGGTGGCTCTATTTTCAAAACATAAGCAGATGGATCAAGGGTTTTTTTCTCTTTAAAGAGACATCCCGCTAACATACAGGTGCTTCCTAAAAGTACCACCCCCAATATCTTGCGTACAATGTTAGATTTTCTATATGTCATATTTCCAATGCACACATGAGATTTTTTCATAGTTTTTCCGGCCTCCAGAGAATATCACCTTGTAGCAAAAACAATTTATTAAAGTTTTTATACCATATCACTTTAAAATCCACATAACCAATTTAGCAGTTTAGGTCAATCATCCCCTTAAAAATCAAATAAACGATAAAAAAATCTTGTCAATTTTCTTTTACTCTTTCCCTAAAAAGCTTTTTTGGTAATATGATTCGTCTGCCAAAACAGCTTTCACCAATTGCGCATTAATTCTATGCCCACTACAATAAGAACGAAATAATCCAATAAAAGGTGCTCCCAGCAAAGCAGTATCACCAATCGCATCAAGCATCTTGTGCCGAACACATTCATTCTCCCAATAAGGACCATCGGGATTTAAAATTTTATCATTAAGGTCGATAACAAGAGAATTTTCCAAAGAAGCACCTCTCGCCTTCCCAGAAAGCCTTAATTCTTCCACGTCTTTGATAAAACCAAAAGTGCGCGCACGTGACAAATCATCCCTAAACCCTCGTGTGGTAAGATCAAAACTGAAATGTTGCTTACCAATAGCAGAAGAAGGAAAAGAGATCGTTATATCAAAACGACGTCCATCGAATGGCAAAAGCTCTGCAACACCATGAGATCCTTCAACTCGCACCGGCTTTTTTATAATGAAATAAGAACGCAACGCATTTTGCTGTACAATACCAACATCTTCAAAAGCTTGGCAATATAGCCACGCTGAACCATCCAAAATAGGAATCTCATTATGTGACACTTCAATAACAAGATTATCCAAATTATAAGCAGCAATTGCTGCCATCAAATGTTCAATTGTTTCAACCCTTACATCTCCATCTCCAAGTACTGTTGATAATTCAGTTTCTCCTGTTTGCGATGCATGAGCTTGAAATATTTTCTCTGTTCCGTCTAATCCACAACGCTTAAAAACAATACCACACCCAACATCCGCTGGACAAACCTTTACCACTGACAAACAGCCACTGTGAACGCCAATCCCCTTAAATGTTACTGCTTTTTTAAGAGTAGACTGATATTTTGGTACTAAATTCATCATAATCATTTTATTAAATTGCTTGTACATCTTTTAACAAAATTTATAAAATTATAAAGAATATTCATAGTAAATAATAAAAAAAAACCGCTTATAATAAGCGGTTTTTTTTAAAACAAAGTATTTTATCAAAAAAACAGCAATATATTTTACTGTATAATTTTTGACTGATCATTAAAGAAATAATAATTTTTCTTACTTTATCTCACTTTTCATCAATTAATTTGCCTGACGACGTAAAAATGCTGGTATTTCCAACTGATCTTCTTCACTTATAAAAGTACGTTGATCTTGTGGTACCTGAGGGTGCAGCTCACCAGAACGACGTGGAACATACACAGAAGCATCTTGAGAAAGTGCCTGAGAATTTTTATTGTAAACATGAGACTCTTTCTGCTGAGATGATCTAACAGCAGGCTCCAGCCTCGCTTCTGGCTCAGCTTCTTCACGATGTGTCAAGCTCTGTTTCAAACGCTGCCAAAGATTACGAGGACCTTGATCAGTCACAAATGTTCTTTGACTTTGTCCATGAGCAACAGGAGGAAAATCCTTTAACTCAGGCATACGCATTGGAGCGCGCGCTTGCATTTGTTGCATTTGTTTTGGTTGCACTGGCTTTTCTTTTTGCTTCACAACCCCTGTCATCTCATCAAGAACATGTGCTGTTGCCTCCATACTCACAGGAGCTGTCATCGCCTGTTGAGAACCACGGCTTACTTGCATACGAGGCACATTGGATCTCTGTTCCTGAACAGCATTTGAACCATACGCAACAGCATTCGTGGCACTTCGTGTCGTCATTGATTCTGCAGGTTGTGCAAAAATTTGACTTTTGGGACGGAACTGTTCTCCGGTTGATTTACCCTTCTCTATTTCAAGTGATTCGATTACTTCTACCATTGACTCAGAACGCAGAGGCGATGACTGAACATGAAAAGAACTGTGTGACGTTCCAGGATCGCTCTTGCGTATTGAAGAAGCAGGTCTTTGAATCTGAGGATGAGAGGACTGAACAACATCACTAACTTCACGATCAATACCGGTGGCAACCACAGAAACACGAATAACACCTTCCAATGACTCATCATCAATAGCGCCAAAGATCACATTCGCATCAGCATCCACTTCTTCACGAATACGATTAGCAGCTTCATCAACCTCAAAGAGAGTCATATCACGACCACCTGTAATAGAAATCAGTAAACCACGCGCCCCACGCATAGAGGTATCATCCAACAGTGGGTTTGCAATAGCAGCTTCAGCCGCAGCCAAAGCACGCCCATCACCAGATGCCTCACCCGTTCCCATCATGGCTCGCCCCATTTCGTGCATAACAGAACGAACATCAGCAAAATCAAGGTTAATTAAACCCTCTTTAATCATCAAATCCGTAATGGAAGCAACACCAGAATAAAGCACTTGGTCAGCCATAGCAAAAGCATCAGCAAACGTTGTCTTATCATTTGCAATACGGAAAAGATTTTGATTGGGTATAACAATCAATGTATCGACAGACTTTTGTAATTCTTCAATACCAGCCTCTGCCGTTTTCATACGACGTGCGCCTTCAAACTGAAACGGCTTTGTCACAACACCAACAGTCAAAATACCTTTTTCACGCGCTGCGCGAGCAACAACGGGAGCAGCTCCTGTTCCAGTTCCTCCCCCCATACCAGCAGTAATGAAAACCATATGAGAGTCTGCAAGATGATCAATAATTTCATCAATACATTCCTCTGCCGCCGCTTGTCCAACTTCCGGCAAAGCCCCAGCACCCAAACCTTCTGTCACAGCTGCCCCAAGTTGGATAACACGTTCAGCCTTTGACATAGCCAAAGCCTGTGCATCCGTATTTGCAACAACAAAGTCAACTCCCTGAAGACCAGCATTTATCATATTATTCACGGCATTCCCGCCACCACCTCCAACACCAAAAACGGTAATGCGTGGCTTCAATTCCGCGATATCTGGCCGATGCAGATTAATCGTCATTTTCTTTTCCTTCTCATAAGACACCGCAAGCCAAAGCGATGAAATTTATCCAACTAGACTTAACTAAAAACTCTCACGCAACCACTCACCAACACGCTGAAAATACCCACGCGTGCCCATCGATAAATGATTTCCTGCCGCCTGCATTGTTTTTTCTTCAAAACCCACCAATTGCGGATAAATTAACAACCCAACAGCAGATGTAAACGCCGCCCCTTTTGCAAGAGAAGGAAGCCTCGAAATACCTAAAGGCCGCCCGATACGAACATTTCTTCCTAATATAGTACGTGCCATTTCTGGCAATCCTGTTAACTGGCTTGCTCCCCCCGTCAAAATAACACGTTTACCAATGATGTGACCAAAACCAGAACGATTTAAACAATCACGGACCATTTCTAAAATTTCTTCAACACGCGCACGAATGATACGCCCAAGAACCGCGCGAGGATATTGAGTTTCACGCTGTTCACTCCCAATTTCTGCTACATTAATCATTTGCCGCTCATCAGCACTTGTTAAAAGTGCTGAACCATAAACAACTTTTAAACGTTCCGCCTCTGTTAAAGACATAGAAAATCCGCGCGCAACATCAAGAGTGACATGATGCCCCCCAACAGCAAGAGCATCCGCATGAATAAATTTTCCTTCAAAAAACACTGAAAATGTTGTTGTTCCACCACCAAAATCAATACACGCAGCCCCTAAATGCGCCTCATCATTCATCAAGACAGCAAGACCACTTGCAAAGGGAGTAGCAACCATTGCTTCAACACTCAAATGTGCACGATTAATACAAGTTTCTAAATTACGCAAAGAGGCTGTTTCTGCTGTTACCACATGCACGTCGACACCAAACGTTTCCCCTGCCATGCCAATAGGATCAAAAATTCCTTTATCTCCATCCAATACATAAGAAACTGGAACTGAGTGCATAACATGACGTTCAGCATCAAAGGCTTTACGCGAAACATCTGAAAAGGCCATACGCATATCACGCTTGGTGACTTCACGACCATTCAAATGGACCTTTCCATTAATCAAAGCACTTTGTAATCGACTTGAGGAAAAATTCACAATCACTGAATCCACCACCAAACCCGCCATTTTTTCTGCCGCATCAACAGCCAATCTTATTGATTGTTCTGCTGCAAACATATCCATGACAACACCGGATTTAATACCACGTGAACGCTGCACTCCAAAGCCTAGAATTTCCGTAGAATGTGTACGACCATGTAAATAGTGTGCATGCTTCAAAGGACGCAAACAAGCAATAAGACAAACAATCTTACTTGAACCGACATCAAGTACCGTTAAAAAACGTGTTTTACGCCCCTTCAAATGATGTGATCTGAGTAGCATCATAGGCTTCCTGCCTTTCGCGCTTTTAAAATACGTTCTTCTTCTGCTACAGTAGCATGATAACGCTCCAACGTTTCATCTGATAAAGAAACAGTAATTCGATCAGCAAGACGTAAATCAACACTGAGAATATCGCGAGATAAAAGATCTTGCATTGTACCGGACGAAAAAAGAGAAGAAAGCCTTTCAAGAGCACCATTTTCAGGCAACATAACGCGCATTCCATTATTCAAAACAAGATCCCAACGTCGATCACCTACCCGCACAAAAGCACGAATACGATCATATACTTCCGGATAGACTGACAGCGCTTGAATAAACACTTTAGCAGCATTTTGTGCCCCCTGCCCAACCACAAGAGGTAAATCCCGAACAATTTCCCCTTTAAAAGGCACAATGACACGACCTGTATTATCAACAATATCCATTATGCCATCATGTTGCCAAATGGCATAGGGTTCACGCTCCACGATGGAAATGCGCATTTTATTAGGATAAATTTTCTGAACATTAGCCGATTGCACCCAAGCCTGTTTTTCCAAAAGAGAACGCGCTCTTTCAACATCAAAAGTGAATATAGAAGGCGCAACATCAAGTTTTAAAATTTTAAAAATATCCTGCTTTGCCAAGCGCTTATTACCGCTTATATCAACATGAGTGACCACAAAACTACTATCCAATATGATCGTGTTTACGATCACAGCCATCTGACCACTTGATGAAAGTCCATAAAAAGCCGTAACAAAGAAAAACCATACAACAGCAAAAGAGCCAAAATGGCGTGGAATATGAATATTAACAAAAACAAACTCAAACATAAACCGAAGAAAACGACGATAAAGACGTGGCAAAGCCGGCACTGAAAGCACCTCCATCGGAACATTTGTTTTACTAACATTCAACGCATACATGATGCGTCCTCCACCATCCATTGAACAATATCGCCGTAAGTACGGCCGCTCGCTTTTGCAATATCAGGAAGAAGAGACGTCGATGTCATACCGGGTTGCGTATTAATTTCAAGCCAAACCAACTCTCCCGTTTTTTCATCAAAACGAAAATCAGAACGGCTAACACCTCGACACCCTATCGCCTGATGGGCTGCTAAAGACATTCTTTGCACACTTTGGTAAATATTTAGTGAAAGTTGTGCAGGACAAATGTGAAGAGAACCACCCGTTTTATATTTTGAGTCATAATCGTAGAATGGAAAGTTTTTATCGGGAAGAATTTCACACACATCCAGCACTTCATTCCCCAAAACAGCACAAGTCAATTCACGACCAGGAATATATTTTTCAATCATCACCTCATCGGCATATCCCCACTCAGCTCCCCCAATATTATGCGGCGGTACAGCTTCATTTCCTTGGACAATGACAACACCAAAACTTGATCCTTCACACACAGGTTTAATTACATAAGGAGGCTCCATGGGATGCGTTCGGCCCAAAGCAAAGCGGCTCATGATACGAGAAGGAGCAACACAAACCCCAACATTTGCAACGATAATTTTTGCACGTCCCTTATCCATTGCCAAAGCAGATGCCATCACGCCAGAATGAGTATAAGGAATTTTTAAATATTCAAGAATCCCCTGAATCCGGCCATCTTCACCAAATGGACCATGCAATGCATTGAAGGCAATATCGGGCTGCAACTGTTCAAGAACAGAAGCAATACGAGCATCAACATCCACGCGGCTCACGCGATACCCCTGTACCTCTAGAACATCAGCACAAGCCGCCCCTGAAGATAAACTTACAGACCGCTCAGAAGAAAAACCTCCCATTAACACAGCTATATGTTTATCTTTCATAATAAATCACCCTCTTTCGCATACTATATGTAGTCTATATAGAATACATCAGCACCATATACAGGAAAAACAAAGTTTATCCTTGCGAATCAATAACCTAGCATTTTGCATAATGAATCAGACTCAAAAGCCTGATGCAAGAGATTCTTTGTTAATTTATTGATTCTTAATAGAAATTTTTTATTATCTCTTTGAAATGACTCAATTTTTTATTTTCACTTTTTTAGTGAACAATAAATCAATGAAATGGATCAAAAGGAGAAACACTTCGACCACGCTCAAATTGACCAATACGCTCTATTTCCCATTGTAAAAGGTGGGCTGAATTTGCAAAAACACGTGCACGCACTGTTTCTCCCAATGCTTCAAGATCATATCCTGTTGCTTGCCCTGTATTAATCATAAAATTACAGTGCATTTCACTCATTTGAGCGCCACCAATCCGTAAACCACGACACCCTGCTTCATCAATCACGCGCCACGCAGATCCATTCCCAGGATTTTTGAAAGTTGACCCCCCTGTTTTTTCACGAATAGGTTGCACTGTTTCTCTGTGGAGGGCAACTTCATCCATAGCAGCACGAATATCATCTTTATTGCCGAGTTTTCCTTCCAATAAAGCAGCCGTAAAAATAAAATCTTTAGGAACATCACAATGGCGATAGGAATAATGCATATCTTTCACACTCAAGATATGACGTTGCCCTTTACGATCCAGCGCATAGACCTCGACAACACGCGCTGCGGTTTCAACACCATTCGCACCAGCGTTCATTTTGAGAGCTCCTCCAAGACCTCCAGGAATACCATGATAAAAATGAAAACCTGCAATCTCAGCTTCTAAAGCGGCAGCAGCTAAATGTTTATCCGCCGCACCAGCACCAACTAAAAAGCCTTTTGGAGAAACCTGCTTCACTTGCCCAAAACTTTTTGGCGAAAGACGAATCACAACACCAGGAACCCCCCCATCACGCACCAGAAGATTAGAACCGATACCGACAATTGTTACAGGAACAAATTCAGGCAAATTTTGAAGAAAGAGAGCCAAATCTTCTTCATCAACAGGCTGATAAAAAAGCTCTGCCAATCCGCCCGTGCGAAACCACGTTACCTTACGCATCTCAACATTAGGTGTAAGTTTTCCTCTCACGCCACCCAACAATGGTTGCAATTGCGCCAATAGCGCCTCACCATCAATGTGCTGAAAATTTATCATGACCATCCAATACCGCTAACTGATGAGGCAACGCACAAGCCCATTGTGTGATATTGCCAGCACCAAGAAAAACAACATAATCCTCTGCCTGAGCAAATTTTGAGACAAGAGACACAACATCTTCCAAACCATGTATCAAGCGCACATCACGATGACCCGCCATTTTAATATGCTCTACCAATTCTTGAGAACCAAATCCTACAATAGGCTCTTCACCAGCCGCATAAACGGGCGTAATCAACACTGTATCTGCATCATTAAAACAAGCAGCAAAATCATCAAATAAATGATACAACCGTGAATACCGATGAGGTTGTGCAATCGCAATAACACGCCCTTTTGCACTCTCACGTGCAGCACGCAAAACAGCCTTTATTTCGACAGGATGATGTCCATAATCATCAAATATTTCAATGCCACGCCAACTTCCTGTTCGCGTAAAACGCCGTTTTACTCCGCCAAATTCTGCTAAGCCCCTTTTTATAGCTTCATTTGAAATGCCAAGTTCATGCGCAATAGCAATCGCCGCCGTTGCATTGGCAACATTATGCTGCCCTGCCATAGGCAAAAGCATATTTTTCAACTCAATCTTTCTTCCTGTTTTGCGTGAGCGAACAAGAACATCAAAATGCGTTTTTTGACCATCCATCGAAAGATTAAGAAAACGAACATCTGCTTGTGGATTTGCACCATAAGTGATCACCCAACGATCATCAATACGGCCCGCCAATGACTGAACCTCTGGATGATCAAGGCACAAAACAGCAAAACCATAAAAGGGAACATTTTCTACGAATTGCCGAAAAGCCTCACGCACAGCATCAAAACTTCCATAATGATCCAAATGCTCAGCGTCAATATTAGTAATAACAGCAATATCAGCAGGCAGCTTTAAAAATGTACCATCACTTTCATCAGCTTCAACAATCATCCAATCGCCATCTCCTGTACGAGAATTCGTACCATAAGCATTAATAATACCGCCATTAATCACCACTGGATCAAAATGACCAGCATCAAGAAGGGCTGCAACCATTGATGTGGTTGTTGTTTTACCATGTGTACCACCCACCGCAATTGCACGCCGAAACCGCATCAGCTCCGCCAGCATTTCTGCACGTCTAACAAGCGGTAAATGTCTTTCCTTTGCAGCAATATACTCAGGATTTGTTTTTTTAACGGCAGTAGAAAAAACAACAACCTCTGCATTCCCTAAGTTTTCAGCACAATGACCTATATGAACGTTAATTCCTTTTTTCCGCAAACGTTCAACATTTGCACTTTCAACTTGATCTGACCCTTGAACTTTATAGCCAAGATTATAAAAAACCTCCGCAATTCCACTCATACCGATCCCCCCGATTCCGATAAAATGGATAACGCCTATATCAAGTGGCATTTTCATTAAAAAGCTCCTCTTTTATATCTGACAACAATCGCCCTGCAATTAAGGATTCAGCCATATCAGCAAGGCAACGGGTTGCATGAGGTTGCCCAACTTTTTTTGCAGCAAGCGCTTGTTTTTCCAATAAATGGGGTGCACAACAAGCGTGCATTAAAAGAGAAAAAAGCTTTTGTGCATTCAAATCTTTTTCTGATACAATTTGCGCACCACCTACACGAGCAAGCAGAGCTGCATTGGCAGCCTGATCATGATCTAAAGCATGGGGATAGGGAACAAGCAAAGCAGGTCTACCAATCACCGCTATCTCACAAACGGACGAAGCCCCAGCGCGCGACAAAATAAAATGAGCATGTGCCATACGTTCAGCCATATCATCAAAAAAAGGAGCAACCTCTGCTTGTACGCCCATATCACGATAGATTTTGATCAACCCTCCTGCTTCACCGCGGACTTGCTGTACAATTCGTAAACGTTTACGGTTCTTATCATCGAATAAAGCAATCGCTTCTGGAACAATATGTGAAAAAGCAGAAGCCCCTTGGCTACCTCCAAAAATCAAAAAATTAAATGGCTTTTCCCCCTCTGAAGAATGATAAGGAATTTTGGCCGCCTTCAACACAGCCTCACGGACAGGATTCCCCGTCAAAAGTATTTTATGAGCATAAGCGCCATTTGGCGACAACAAACCACCAGCGATTGCACGCACAAAAATTGCCAACACCCGATTGGCACGCCCCATAACAGCATTTTGTTCATGAATAAATGTCACACGCCTCGTTAAAGCCGCAATAAAAAGAGGAGGAAAGCTCGGATACCCCCCAAATCCTCCAACAAGAACAGGACGTAATTTATAAAACAACGCCAACGATTGCCCCATTCCCCTTAGCAAAGACCAAAACGTCTTTATCAGAGCAAAAGGATGACGTCGTATAAACGTTGCCGATGAAACGATATGAATATGCTCTTCATCAAAGCACCGAACAAAAGGTCGTGCTCTTTCATCTGTTATTAAATGAACATCATATCCACGCTTCCTTAATTCAACAGAAAGGGCTTCAGCAGGAAAAAGATGTCCACCTGTACCACCAGCCACCAAAACAATAACTTTTTTATCATTCATAAGGGGTATCCAAGACAGAAGAGGAAGAAAAAGCTGAAAGGCGTGCTTCTGGCCAACGACGTGTTAAACTAAGCAAAATGCCCATTGAAAACGCAATCGCCACCATCGAAGAACCACCGTAAGAAATAAAAGGCAATGTCATGCCTTTTGGAGGAATTAAGTGAAGATTAACGGCCATATTAATAGCTGATTGAAAGCCAATCATCATTGCTATGCCAGTAATACCAAGACGTATAAAGGAATCACGTGTATTCATGGCTATATACAATGAACGCATAACGATAAAGCCAAACAGCATCATAATTAATAAACAAAGAATAATACCATATTCTTCAGCAGCAACGGAAAATACAAAATCTGTATGGCTATCAGGAATGATACGTTTTACTGTTCCCTCCCCAGGACCTTGCCCAAACCAACCACCATTCAAAATAGCCTCACGTCCTACATCCACTTGAAAAGTATCTCCTTCACCTGTCAAAAAACCATTGATCCGCTCGCGCACATGATGCAGAAAAAAATAAGCTAAAATAATTCCTACAACGCCTAAAATGAGAAAGAGAAAAATAATAGTAAGAGGTACACCAGCAATAAAAAACAGCCCCCCCCATGTTGCACTTATTAAAACTGTTTGTCCAATATCAGGCTGCAAAACCAGAAGCACACAACAAATGCCATAAAGTACAATCGCTAACGTATAACCTAGAATTCCCCTCTTGCGTATCTGTTCCGAAAAAAGCCAAGCGGACATAACCACAAAAGCTGGCTTCATAAACTCTGAAGCCTGTACAGAAAAACCAAATAGCTGAATCCATCGCCGTGCTCCCTTTAACTCTGGACCAAAAAATAAGGTTGCAACCATAAGAGCAAGCGTTACAATGAGCAAAAGAGCACATAAACGACGAATATTAGAAAGCGAAAAAAAAGAAATGGTAACCATCGTAAAAAATGCTAAAATGCTGAAAATAATATGCCACCGAACAAAATAAAAACTATCAGCAATTCCGATTTTTTTTGTAATAATGGGGCTGGCAGCAAAAGACAGCATAATGCCAATTCCCATTAAAATTAAACAAGCTGCAAAGATAGAGCGATCAATCGTCCACCACCAATTAGCAATTGGATCTCTATCTGCACGCGTCACCATGATATACACACCTTATCCATTTTATAAATTGTCTCAAAGTGATATGGGTTCCCAGCCTGTTTAACAAACACTTTAAAAACTAAATTACACAAAAAAAGATTCTGGAGTCTTAACGCAAAAATATTTTTTATAATTGATGCTTTTTTTATTGTAACTGCATCACAAAAGAGACAAATGCTTCGCCTCGCATTTCATAATTTTTAAATTGGTCATAACTTGCACAAGCAGGTGACAAAAGAACCGTCACCTCTTTTGCCTTACAGCCTATTGCGTCAACAGCTGCTTCACGCACCGCATTTTTCAAAGTTAAGCTCATAGAAAAGGGAAAAGAAGATCCAATAGTGCGAGCAAATTCTTCCGCCGCGCTCCCAATCAAATAGGCTTTACGAATTTTAGGAAAAAATTCTCTAAGAGACTCTATTCCTCCCTTTTTTGCCTGTCCCCCAACAATCCAAAAAATATCATTAAAGGTGGAAAGCGCAGGAGCTGTTGCATCTGCATTAGTCGCCTTGCTGTCATTGATAAACAAAACCGCCCCCATTTTACGCACCTGTTGCATACGATGATCCAACCCTTTATAACTTGCTAAATGCTTGTCCATAGAAGGATCGGTTATTTTTAAAGCCTGCAACGTTGCTAATGCCATAAGGGCATTTTGCGCATTATGCCTCCCACGTAACACCGCCATAGGAGCAAGATCTGCAAGCATATGACGCTGTCCTTGACGAACAGAAAAGAGCTTGGTCCCATCTGCATAAAAACCATTTTCAACAAAATGATCCTTGGAAATTGCCTCAATTTGCTTCCCCTCATGAAGTAACTGTTGATATAAAACCCGGCAAGCTGCATCATCAACTGAAATAAAAGCCTGAGAAGCCTGAGCAATCAGATGCCTTTTGGTTTGCACATAACAGGCAAAACTTCCATGTCGATCAATATGATCAGGTGTGAGATTTAATAAAAGTCCAATAGTCGGCTGAAGAGAGGGAGTAAGATCAATTTGAAATGATGAACATTCAATCACATAGATACGTTTTTTAACAAAGGGCTTAAGCGTCAATATTGCCTTTCCAATATTTCCCCCCATCTGCACATCATAGCCCATTTTTTCCAACAAATGCGCAAGTAAAGATGTTGTGGTTGACTTCCCATTCGTCCCCGTAATCGCAATGAAAGGAACGTCTTTGTCACAAAAACCATAATGCTGTAAAAATTGATGGCGCGCCCGAACAAATAATTCAATATCACCGATAATTTCTATATTTTTTTTTCGTGCTTTTTCAACAACCCAATGGGGTTGAGGATAACTTAAAGGAACTCCAGGAGCTACAATCAATGCAACAAATTCTGACCAATCTTCATAACGGAGATCTCGTGTTGGAATATTGTGCCGAAAAGCCATTTGCACGCTTGAAGGACTATCATCCCACGCCACCACTTCTGCACCACCACACATCAATGCTTGTGCCGTTGCTAGTCCAGACTGTCCCAATCCAAACAGAGCAACTTTTTGACCTTTATAACACGCAACAGAAATCACATTCTCACCGCAATTTAAGTGTTGAAAGACCTATGAGAGCGAGAACAATCGAAATAATCCAAAAGCGTATCACGACTTGGCTTTCAGTCCAGCCTTTTTTCTCAAAATGGTGATGTATCGGTGCCATAAGAAACACGCGTTTTCTTGTTAATTTGAAATAACCAACCTGAATAACGACCGAAAAAGCTTCCACAACAAAAAGCCCACCAATAAGAACCAAAACAATTTCGTGTTTCGTAGCAACCGCAACAGTCCCTAAGAGTCCTCCAAGAGCCAATGAACCAGTATCTCCCATAAAAATAGCTGCAGGTGGTGCATTAAACCATAAAAAACCAAGCCCTGCCCCAACAACAGCTCCCAATAAAACAGCCAATTCACCTGTACCCGATACATAATGGATTTGGAGATAATCAGCAAAATTCATATTACCAGAAAGATAAGCAATCAGAGCAAAAGATAAAGCTGCAACCATCACAGGAACAATAGCAAGCCCATCGAGTCCATCCGTTAAATTAACCGCATTACCCGTCGCGACAATGACAAACGCAGAAAAAGGAATAAAAAACCAGCCCAAATTGATAAGATAATCTTTTAAAAAAGGCAAAGCGAATCCAGATGAGCCAATTTTCAGAATAACAAAAGCCGCAATTGCGGCAACACAAAACTCTAAGCTTAACCGTGCTTTCCCAGAAAATCCTTTGTCTGTTTGTTTTGTGACCTTAAGATAATCGTCATAAAATCCAATTGCCCCAAAAGAAAGCATAACCAATAGCGATACCCAAAAGTAAATATTCGATAAATTACACCACAAAAATGCCGATACCACAATGCCGGTTAAAATCATCAATCCACCCATTGTAGGTGTTCCAGCCTTTTTAAAATGTGTTTGAGGACCATCAGCACGAATCGGTTGTCCCTTACCCTGCCGCAATTTAAGAGAAGCAATGATGCTAGGTCCAAACAAAAAGACGATAAGTCCCGAAGTAAGCATAGCCGCTATCGTGCGAAAAGTAATATAACGAAATACATTCACACCTGGAAGCCAATCACTAAACGAAGAAAAAAACAGCATCATTGTACAAAAAACCTCTTAAAACTATGAAGAAACCGCTTTATAGCGATCAAGCAATGCAGTCACAATATTTGATGAACAAAGGCTATTGGATGATTTAACCATAAGCAGATCCCCAGAAGAAATTTCTGCTAAAAGAAGCGGTAAAATTTTCTCAATATTTTCAGCATAATGAACCTTAACACCAGTAGACAAATCACTGACTAAAGATTTCATCGCCTCACCAAATAGAAAAACCGGATTAGCACCGGAAAGACGTATTGGTTTTATTAAATCACGATGAAGCTTTTCACTATACTCCCCTAATTCTAGCATATCCCCTAAAATAGCAATTCGCCGCCCCTCTTTCCCTACAGGTCCTGTAGCAAGAAGCTCAAGTGCAGCACGCATAGAAGCAGGATTTGCATTATAGCTTTCATCAATGAGATAAAATTCACCCCCATTTGATAAAGACAATTGATAACGAACACCTCGCCCCTTTTGAGAAGAAAAATGGCGAAAAGAAAGAAAAACAGGCTCTAACTCAACCCCCATAGCATCACAAGCAGCAATAACCCCTAAACTATTTTGCACAATATGGCGTCCTGGAGCACCAATTTGAACCTCCCTATCTCGCCCCCCAATACGCACAATCATAGAAGTACTATCAGTTAGAAGACGTATACCTCGCGCTTGATAATCAGCATCTTTAGTCTCACCAAAGCTTAAGATCTTCTTTACACCGCATTTCTTTGCTTTTTGAACGAGATAAGAAAAAAAATCACTATCCGCATTTAAAATGGCAATTCCTTTTTCATCTAATCCTTCAAAAATTTCAGCTTTTGCCTTTGCTATTTCTTCAAGATCTTTGAAAAAACCCATATGTCCTGCACAAATATGCGTAATGAGAGCAACATGCGGACAAACCAGTTTGACCAGAGGGCGAATTTCATCTCTATGATTCATACCAATTTCAAAGATACCATAATCACTCTCCATAGACATCCGCGCTAAAGTGAGTGGAACCCCCCAGCAATTGTTTAAAGAAGCGAGATTCGCATGAACATTCCCAGCAGTTGCAAGAGCTTGTTTCAAAGCTTCTTTTGTCGTTGTTTTTCCCACTGATCCTGTTACCGCGATAATCTTAGCTCTTGAACGTTTGCGTGCAGCTTGTGCAAGTTGTTCTAAGGCTTGCAAAACATCAGGAACGACAATGAGTGGAGCCGATATCTTTTTCATATCCCTCAAACGGTGTTCCGCAACGATAAGAACGCCTGCACCTCGTTCATAAGCTTGCGCAGCAAAATCATGACCATCAAGATGATGCCCCTTAATGCAGAAAAAAACATCCCCTTCCGCAAGAGTACGGCTATCAATGGAAACCCCAGAAAAAGTTTCTGGCATGCTTCCCATTACAACACCATTAATTGCAGCAACAAGTGCTTGCTTATCCCATAAAGCTGTCATTTCTTTCGGTCCTCTAAAGCTTCTATCGCTTTCAGACGATCTGAAAAAGGATAAGTTGTCTGCCCTATAATTTGGCCATCCTCATGACCTTTTCCAGCAATGATTAATGTGTCACCAACTTTCAAAAGCTCCACCGCGTAAGAAATAGCCTCACCACGATCTGCTATCTCTATTGCTGTTGGCACCGCCTGTAAAATATCCTTGCGTATTTTTTCTGGCATTTCTGTGCGAGGATTATCATCCGTTACAATAACAATGTCCGCTTTATCCGCCGCAATTTTTCCCATCAAAGGTCTTTTTCCTTGATCACGATCTCCTCCACAACCAAAAACAACGATCAAGCGCCCTTGCGTAAAGGGACGAACAGAAAGCAAAACCTGCTCCAAAGCTTCTGGTTTATGGGCATAATCAATATAAACAAGTGCATTATTTTCTGTCTTTCCCACAAACTCTAATCGCCCAGGTGCCCCCTGCAAAGTTTCAAGCGCAGAAAAAACCTTACGAGGTGAAGCACCCGTTGCAATTGCTAACCCCGCTGCCATAAGCGCATTAGCTACCTGAAAATCTCCAGCTAAAGGCAAAACAAATGTATAAATATTGTTTTCCACACGACACTCAATACACTGTTTTGAGCGTTGATGTTCGACACGATTAATCGTGATAAATTGCCCCTTACGACCAATTGTCAAAACACGGCGACGCGCTTGTGTGACAACATCAATAACCTTTTGTGAATAGACATCATCAGCAAAAATCAAAGCAGGAGCAGATACAGGCAAAAGTGTATCAAATAACCTCATTTTAGCCCGCAAATAATCCTCTACCCCCGTGTGATAATCCATGTGATCTCGCCCTAAATTGGTGAAGGCACCAGCCGTTAAACGGACTCCATCAAGTCGCCCTTGATCAAGCCCATGCGAAGAAGCTTCAAGAGCTGCATGTGTCACACCTTCATGAGAAATTTCATAAAGAAGACGGTGCAAGACGACCGGATCAGGTGTTGTGAGAGAACCATAAACATTCCGTTTAGGAGAAACAACACCAACCGTTCCTATACTCGCAGCACAAAATCCAACATAAGTCCAAATTTGCCGAAGAAAAGAGACAACAGATGTTTTACCACTTGTACCAGTCACAGCAACGACCGTTTCAGGCTGAGAACCGTAAAAACGTGCAGCTGCCAACGCTAAACTATGACGAACATTAGAAACACGTAAAATGGGAACAGATAAATCCTCAAGAACAGCATGACAATCTGTAACGATTGCTCGTGCACCACGCTTTATCGCATCATCTATATAGTGTCTTCCATCACTTTTTTTTCCTTGAACAGCAACAAAAACATAGCCTGGCAAAACTTGTCGAGAATCCGCACTTATTCCTGTTATTTCTATTGAAGAAAGACTTTCATCTTCAACGCATTCTGTAAAAACTGTTCCCAACAACATGATAACGCACCTTTATATTCATTTTACCGTTGTTTAACGAAACTTGAATTGCTCTTTTTACTTAAAAGAGGCTCATATTCTTTTTTAAAATCGGGTTTTACACCAAGAAAACTAGCTGTGCGACGAACAATATTAGCAAGCATTGGTCCAGCATTCATCCCCGCTGTTGCTGAACGCTGTCCCTCAGCAGGCTTTGGTTCATCAATAATTGTTAAAACAACATAAGCAGGATCCTCAATAGGAAAAGCAGCAAGAAAACTATTAAAATTTTTTGTTTTAGAATATTTTCCATTTTCAACTTTTTCAGCTGTTCCTGTCTTACCACCTACACGATAACCTTCAACTTTTGCATTACGTCCAGAACCAATATCACTATTTAATTTATAAAGGTAACGCATATTTTGACTTGTTTTAGCCTGCAAAACCCGTTTTGCATGGTGCAAAGTTTGTTCTTTTGGCCGTTTTAAAAATGTCGGAGCAATTAACCAACCACCATTCATTAAAGCAGCAGCCCCGACAGCTGTTTGCAAGGGTGTTGTTGCCATACCATGCCCAAAAGAAATCGTCATAGAATGGATATCCTTCCAATGATTTGGCACAATAGGGTGGGCAACTTCAGGCAACTCTGTTGTGAGACGATCCAGTAATCCAAGTTTTTGCAAAAAACCACGATGTTTATCAATCCCTATCGCCAACGCCTCTTTAGCAGAACCAATATTAGAAGAATAAATAAAAACCTCCCATAACGTTAAGGGTCGATTTTTTCCATGAAAATCATGAATAGTATAGCCACTACTTGCTTTTATTGGCTTTGAAGCATCAATAATACTGTTTAAATGAAAAATATCGGAATCAAGAGCCATAGCGGTCGTAAAACTTTTAATGATCGATCCCATTTCAAAAGCTCCTGCCGTCATCCGATTGAGACGATCACTTTTTAAAGCTTCAACAGGATTTCCAGGATCAAAGTCTGGTAGTGATGCCAAAGCCAAAACTTCCCCCGTATGTATATTTAAAATAACAGCTCCTGCAGCAATTGCCTTATAACGCTTCATAGCCTGAATAAGTTCATCATGAACAATTGACTGAACACGCACATCAATCGAAAGCTGAACTTGTTTTAATGATTCTTCCATGGCAAGACCAGCGGCACGCAAAGCACTCAGCCCCGCATCATCAATGTATTTTTCCATACCTGCAATGCCCTGATTATCAACATTCACCATACCGAGAATATGGGAAGTTACAGGTCCATCAGGATAAAAACGACGAATTTCAGTCCGAAAACCAATTCCTGGTATACCAAGAGCCATAATTTGCGTCTTCTGCATTGGTGTTAACCCACGCTGTATCCAAGAAAAACCAGATTTTCTTTTTAAGCGCTTATAGGTTTCCTGCCAATTAAGATCAGGCAAAACTGTTGAGAGCAATTCAATTGTTTCATCCACATCAATAATACGCCGTGGCTCAGCAAAAAGTGAATAAGTTTTAATATCTGTTGCCAATAAACGACCATTACGATCAACGATATCAGGCCGTGCCATCAATTGAAGCATTCCTGGCCCCTTTGCTTCTTCAATCTGTCCACCTTCCAACCCATAAGAAATAAGGCAAGCCCCCATGATTCCATATAAAATTAAAAAGCAGAACAACGAAAAAAGCAAACGTGGACGACTAGAATAGGGACGACGAACAGAAACATTATGATTATTCAACGAATTCTTTAAGCGCTTTTTCTTCTGTGAGAATAAAAAAGTCGATTTCATTACTGCGCGCCTTTTTGGACAACACTATTGATCTGAGAAGCTCGATTATTTGTCAAAATATCCTGATTATCTTCCAAGATATTTTGTTTAATCACTTCTTCAATTTGATCATGTACCTGTACCGGAATGTCTTTAAACTCCACGATTTGACGCGGCTGTATAACCTCTAACCCAAGTTCTTTCTGATAACGTTTCGCAAGTTTTTGCATGCGTGAAGGCCTTATCATCACAGCCCACTCAGCATGAAGCAAACTTACCGTATTTTTTGCTGCAGCAATTTCATGCTCAAGATGAAGAACTTCGTTCATTCGTTTTTGAACATCATATTTTACCTTATAAGTAAGTCCTGCCATACAAATCATAATCAACACTAAAATCATATCAAATGTACGAAAAACTGTCATTTTTTGCTGCCTTCAAAACTGGCAATCTCTGCTAAACCAAATAATTTCATATCTGCTGCAAGAGCCTCTGCTTCAGTCCGTACACCAATACGCAACCTCGCAGAACGTGAACGAGGATTTTTCTGTAACTCCTCTTTAGTTGCCGTGATCCCACCTTTAAACAAAGGAAAAAATGTTGCTGGAGCAGCCTTCATTTCAGGCAGATAGCGTGATCTCATACATTCTCCAGAACGAGCCGAAAAAAATCTTTTGACCATACGATCTTCAAGAGAATGAAAACTGACAACCCCCAAACGGCCTCCAGCTTTTAAAACGCGTTCAGCAGCAAATAAACCACATGCCAATTCACCAATTTCATCATTAACATAGATACGAAGAGCCTGAAATACACGTGTTGCTGGATGAATACGATCTCCCGGTTTACGTCCTATCAACGCTTCGATAGCATACGCCAAATCACCTGTACGCAAAAAAGGCTGTACAACACGACGCTTTTCAATCATCCGTGCAATTCGCCCCGCATAACGCTCTTCCCCTAATATCTTAAAAATACGTGCCAAATCCCTTGCTTTTAAATGATTGACAACATCGCTGGCTGTAAAACCAGTCTGAGCCATTCGCATATCCAATGGACCATCTTTTTGAAAAGAAAAACCTCTTTCTGCTTCATCCAGCTGCATTGAAGAGACACCAATATCCAAAATAACTGCATCCACCTTCTCTTCAACGACACGATCGAGCTGTGAAAATGCCATATGGACCAAACGAAGACGTGGAAAAAATTCTTCAACAAGCGATTGTCCTGCACTGATAGCATGAGGATCACGATCAAGAGCGATCACCTGTGCCCCTGCCTTTAACAAAGCGCGCGTGTAACCACCAGCACCAAAGGTACCATCAATTACTTTTGCTCCAACCAATGGCATAAGCCCAGTCAAAACTGGCTGCAACAACACTGGAATATGGCGTTCAGCTCTTTGATCCTGATTTATCAAAATAATCCGTCTTGAAGTTATGCTGTCTCAAATCAACAGCTCTCTCATGGCAACTGATCTTAGAATAACCTAGCCTTCAACTTTCATATTAATCACAATGAACGAAAAAACTAAAGTTATCCCAAAACAGATCCTAACGCATTATACTTAAAGAAATGTTATAATTTTTTAAAACACTCTTTGCTCAAGTGTCCATTTCAAACACATAGACTCCATAAAAGATCATATATAATTGATCTTATAAAATATCGCGTATCATCATGAAATATCAGTCGGCCTATAAGCCGGGTTCTGTAGAGTAAAGCTTACACTTTACATGGCAACCATTCATCTGGGACGGATGTTACCATCCGCCTCGTGCAACCTACCCGAATGACTCGCCCGGAAATCGGCTGCAAATTAAATTTTGCACGTCATTTCTATTTGGTCTTGCTCCCGGTGGGGTTTACCTTGCCACATTCATTACTGAATGCGCGGTGGGCTCTTACTCCACCCTTTCACCCTTACCTATAAAAATAGGCGGTTTACTTTCTGTGGCACTTTCCCTAGGGTCACCCCCGCCGGGTGTTACCCGGCACCGTCTTTCCATGGAGCCCGGACTTTCCTCACCTGCCGTATTTGAGCATCAGACAAGCGCGGCTGCCCAGCCGACTGACATATTGATTTATAAAATATTTTTTGCTCAATGAAAATAGCATCTTAAAATATTTTATGACAAACCTCTCTCAACAGATGTTTTTATTTTAATGAAGCCAGATAAGTTTTCACTTTTGCGCAATATTTCGCCGAAATGGAATTCATTTTTTTTGCAGCATGACCTGCATTATATTTAAGGATTGTACCACACGTACTTCCACCACTGAGTTTATACGCCCGTGCCAAATAACGCATACCATATTCAAGATTGGTCGCAGGATCGTACAAATCCTGTACAGAACCACTAAAGCCCAACCCTCGTGCCGTAGAGGGTTTAATTTGCATCAAACCTATTTCGCCAGCAGCCCCCTTTATACCTGCCTTATAATTACTTTCAACTTTTACAACAGCATGTGCTAAATTAACGGGAACATTATATTTATTCGCAAGTTTCTGAATAAGAAACTCATAAGGGCGATCAGGAATCTTAGGAGCAACAATCACTGAGGCTTCTCCTGATTCCGCAACATTTAAGACACTATGAGTCCAACTTATGTCAAATACAAAAAATACAGCACACGCTGTATTTAACAAGATTTTCAAAAATTGCATTTTCTTTCTCTTCACTCAAACATTCTCAAATTCTAGCCGCAAGTAATTTGCAAACGTATTATACAAAAAAAGAAAGCAAAAGAACGGCTTGAAAAAGGAAAGAGTAAGACAATTTCAAGATAAAATCATGTAACAAAAGAATATCTCTTTATTCACAAATCATAGATTTCTCTATATCATAAAATAAAAAAATAAAGAAACTATGGTTAATCTTATAGCGTATTAAATAAAATGATATAATCTATAAATTGCTGCTATCGCTATTGTATCACTTAATTTTTATATTAAAAAAATAGCATCTTAACTAGATGTAATATTTTTTACATAAGATTATTAATTTTTTTATTGGGATCAATCCCACAAAGTAAGAGAGACAAGAGCATCTTTTTACCGAAGATGCTCAATATCAAGAAAGTTTCATAAAAATATAAACCGCTATCAACGCTTCTCTCTGGTTAATACCCCCCCACAGCACTCTTTATATCCGATAAAACCTCAACAAATCACAAAACAAATCCCCCATTATCGCACATAAAAAATTCATAAATATACTAAAACCATCATACTCTTTACCAATTCAAAATATTGCAACAGACTTTTAGCTCTCAAGATGTCTCAAAGAAGCTTTTTAATTCCTTTTTAAAAGAGCTGTTATCCACACAGTCCTCCCACTGGTAGTGTACTAGAAACTAATTTTGATTTTTTCACCATGAATAAATTTAAAATGAGAAAATTTGACAATTCTTAAGATTCTTATTCAAGATAAAATGATAATTTATCATTATAAAACAATATACTAAAGAAGTTATATCCGTCTTTGTCTCTACAATAAAGCCTAACAATTACTTGTGTCTGTTTTTCTGAAAAATGTTAGAAAACTCAATACCCCCAAAGCCTTTTTAAATAAAAATAGACCTCTCACCTTCATTCAAATATTTTTTCTTTGTCACAGACTATCACCTTATCAGCCTTGCACCTCATTTTCAGAAATCATACAAGTGGATAAATATCCTAAAACCCGTAGAACAAAGAAAGCTTAAATCCTTTAAAAAATTTTTATTTTCTCATATCAAATAAAAAATAACTGGCATATAAAATGCGATTAACGTATTTTATGATAGTCAATACTGCTTTTGTCACTGTAGCGATTGATAATGCAATTAACTTGACCAATACCCTTGATAGATTTTTTATCTCTCCTGTAATGATTGCAACATTACCGTTATACTCCGACTGCATACCTTTTGAGTAAGATAAATTTGTTAATTATCTTACAAATTGATTATCTCCTCGCACTTTTCAAAACTTCACGAAAAGCTCTTTCTCCTTTAAAACCCAAAAGCGCAATTAAAAAATAGCTAAAAATAAGCATTAGCAATGGAAGGACGAGAAATCGCTTTTGAGAGAGCCATAGCAACAGTTTCACCAGATTTTTGAGCCTGCTCACGACTCTGACCACTTTTAGCAGCAAGCGCAATTACATCACGACGCAGCTGCGCAATAAACAACTCTTGCTGTTGAGGGTCCATCTTAGAAAGATGCTTGATAATATCTGGAAAAGACACGGACAATCTCTCTAACAACTCCTCCTCTGTTACATCAAGGTTCTGAGAAGAAGAAGAACGACCGGAAAAAAACTGATAAACAACACTACTTTGAGAAGCAAAAAAGACAGCGCCAAAAATAAAAAATACGAATAAAATAAAAATAATACGATGCGAAAAAGATCCCATTATCTCTTACCTAAAGATCACAGAATACAAACATAGATTCCTTTTATGATTCCCCTTATAGCATTCAACAATGCCTCAATAAAGAAAAATCAAATTATTAAAAATGAATACGCTAACACTCTCCGCCCAATAAGACCCGCCCCTCTATGTATTTAGGTACTATAGGCGAAACAATAACAGATCTTACACTTCCCCCCTAATAACACTTTACATTTCCTAAAATAATTACAAAAAGCCTGACTGAGGAAATCCTCAGTCAGGCCAGACAATCTAGGGGATCCACGCGGGGGGGGGGAGGAGGTTCCCCGATTGTCCTCTTACATCAACCACTAAGATAGCCGATGCAATATTCTTGCTATGGAATAAAATTTTTTAAACAACAAGAAATTCTTATCATCTTCTACGCAAAAAAACATAAAAGAATTATAAATTATTTAAAAATGTTTAAATTTAGGCAAAAAAAGTTCAAAATGACCCAATTTGAAGCAATTTTATTTCTAGAAGCACCAATTAGAATCTACGATCATTATAACTTTTAAATAGTTTCTTTCATAACTCTGATGATCATAATTTAAAAAAAACAGTAATTTCTACGTATCCACCCTATAAAAATCAAACTACGTAAAAGTAGAATCATTTTTCCAACAGCAATCACCACAAAAAGAAAAACGTAGATTTTTAAAATCTTACACAAATAACCGTAAAAAATGAAAAACATCTTCTTGCAAGAAATCTATGAATTATTCATATAAAACAATAAATTAGAGAAATAAAATCTTATCTATTTTTATAAAAAATTGCTGTAAATGATCATTAAAATATTGTGACATCCCTCATGTAACAATCAATGAAGAATTTAAACTGCTTAATCTTATGAAAAAATGAGAACTCTGAAGGTATTTGTTTCGAATCACGCCCCATCGTCATTCCAAATAACGATAAATCATTTTACAATAACCAACAGTCTCTAACGCATTTTAACATAACAAACCGAAATCAATGCAGACATTTTCTCTTAATCTCTATCATTTAAATGATCCCGTAAAATAATACACACAGTAGTTTCTGTGATAAAAAATTGTATAGTCTGTTCTTCTAACGTAAACAATTCATTGATTTACAATCATAACTCATCATTTACAATTTACATGAGAGATCTCAAGAACGTAAGGTTCCCTTATTTTCAATCTTCGTCTATTGAATCAATGAATAGCCATACTATCGCACATCACAAACAAGAAGAAGCGTATGGATAAAAAACATAAAACGATAATGCCGGCTTACAACTTTCACTTAAACTAAAGACGATGGTGCCCTATCAATTTTACGCTATACCCACGGACTGCGTCATAAGATGAGCGGCAAACATAAAAAGAAAGAAAATACGTTTGGCAAGAACAATGGACTTATTTAATAACCTTCATAACTTCTCAATGATAAAGAGATACGAAACTTTAGTGTAATATCACGCTTTTCTTTCCTACTTTCAGCCACGGACTATCCATAGATCATCGCCGATCTTATTTTTATGAATATAATGCAAAACACATAGATGAACACCATATATGAATGCTTATAGGAAGAAATAAACGTAAAGCCAGATGCGTTATTATAACCGTTGTTGTACAAAATGTTTTTAAAATTCAGAATATCACTCCAATCCATTACCAATTTATGAGTAATTTTATGGCGTCATCTACCAAGCTTTTACTTTTTCTATTACTTGTAAATCAACACCTGCTCTAAACATAGCAATATGTTTGAGATAAAGATTAGAGCAAATGAGAGCCATGTGAAAAATCCCAGCTTTTATACGCCCAATTAGAGTAAAAATATTTACGTCTGGTTGAGAAATCTTAAAAAAAGCCATCATTCATTTTGGAAGAAACATAAAAGCCCAAAGATAAAACTATTGCCATCTTTACCATCCCTTTCATTTGCCTTTACGACTTTCAAACACGCTCATAACGCTGTATTTTAAATAATGAAAATCATGCATTGCCTCACCTTTTTACTTTTTCGTCTTTTTAGAGCATCTTTTTGCACTCCTCACTAAAAGTTCCAAGGCATTTCTTATCTAAGAACCTGTTTTAAAGAAATATTTTAAGATCTATTGGGCACACCACCTTTGACATTTATGAAGGTATGAGCCATCACTATATTATATTGTGCGGCACAATATCATATTGCAGCCGCAAAGATGTATTTTTTTTACAAACGTTATCATTAAGATAAATACCTTCTTTTGTAACAGACAAACAGACTCTTTTGGATTCTGAAACAGGAAATTTGAAATGAAAAAATATTCCTGTATTCAAACCTCTCATTGAGTCTAAAAAAATCAATGATCTTTTAAAATCAATATATTGGCTAATAACATAAATATGATATCAAGAACACCTTAAATAATGATCCTCATAGGCTTAACTCTATAGAAGGTGCTTTCATTATACAGCCTACACGCCGCTATAAAACACCAATACTCCCATATAAAAACATAATACAAATGTAAAAAACAATAGCTTATCAATGATTGAATAAAGTTTTATCTCTACGCTATTCCTTGAGAAAAATCAGAGAATAAAGCACGTTAACAAACGCGATTTATGCAAAATCTACTTGTTTATCTTTGATATCGTCAACCAATAAACGCGGATCACGAGCAAGCCAAAGCGTAACCATACCCTCCTCACTGTTTTCATTTTGTATAGGAGTAAGACAAACCGTTTGTTCTAGAACAAGTCCCGCATTTTTAAGCCATTGTTCTATTTGTAAAGCCGAAAATCCAAGACGCATATGCGCTTGATCGGAATATGAAGGCTCAATTTCATGATAACCAAAATCCACAATCAATAAACGGCCATGAGGACGCAAAACACTTGATATTTCATGAAGAAATATTTCAGGATTTTCAAGAAAATGTAAAACCCAATGAAGAATAACTAAATCAAAAGTTGTATCTCCAACAGACAAGTGAAAAACATTGCTATCAAGCACAACTTGAACCGCATGCGTATAAAGGTTAGAAAACAATTTTAAGACAGAGTCTCCACCTATTCCAATATTCAGCATCGTCTGAAATGGCTTATCGCCAATGATTTCAAGTAAAGCGTTTTCCACACCATGATCTGCCATATAGGATGACCGTAATACATCCCATTGCAACACATTTTGTAAGAAATGCTTCTTCCTCGTTTTTTGACGCTGCTTTTTGACATCCTTCAAACGTTCTAAATCATGCGCTAACAACACATCATGCTTTGGCAAAGCCGAAAGAACACCCATCACAATGTCTTTACCCCAAAAATCATGACAAAGCTTAAAATAAAGGCTATCTCCCTTCTGATAACGCTCAATCAATCGAGCTTCGTACAAGAAACGTAAATATCGTGATATACACGCTTGCGACTGATCAAGAATAAAAATAAAATCAGGAATTGTTAAATCTTCATGACGCAAGAGCGTAAGAACACGTAAATGGCTTACTTCTGCGACCGCTTTCAGCAGCACAATCATTGCATCTAAACTTGCACTTTTTTGCATAATTATCCCCTAAACATTCCTATAAACATTTGTTTATAGGAAAAAAAGTCAAGCATACAACGCATATTCTCATCTATTTTGTTCTCTCTATTTTATCATACTATGAAAAAAATAGGCTAATGTAAAAAACGAACAGATCTTATCTCCCTGCAGCTCGTTATAATGAGAATGCATTGATTTATAATAATAATTCATTCATTGTTAACTTGAATAAAAAACCGGAATACCGTAAATCTTTCTCATTTCAAATCTATTCATGATAAATCAATCCAAATCATTCTCTTACAGCTCATAAACGGAGGGGACATATGGATAAAAATATCTTTTATACCCACCTCAAAACAAGAACTGCATACCATTGAGAAAAAATAAATAACATGATAGTGCCAGCTTGCATTTTTATTAAGTAAAGATAATAATGCTCAATGACCAGAGCATTCGTAGAAATAGTACTATACTCTTCATCCCCTCCTTTTCATTGCAATTTTACAAGCAATAACCGGTTATATATCATGAGTAGAATAACCCTATTTAGGTCATAATTTCATAAAGTGTCTCTTACTCTTTGTTTAATGAATAAAAACTTACACAGAGTACACACACTTTATTTATGAAATAACAAACGCAATAAAGTACACTATTATTCCAACAAAGTTGAGATAAGAAAAAAACTTCTAGCGTGTAAGAGGTTTATAATTTGCATGCTTAGGATTAAGAGATTCCGCCCCAAGACGACGAACTTTATCAGCCTCATATTCAGCAAAATTACCTTCAAACCATTCTACATGACCATCACCTTCAAAGGCTAAAATATGTGTTGCCAATCGATCAAGAAACATACGATCATGCGATATGATAACTGCACAACCAGCAAAATTTTCCAATGCATCTTCCAATGCACCTAATGTTTCAGTATCAAGATCATTTGTCGGTTCATCAAGAAGAAGCACATTCCCCCCCTCTTTTAGAAGTTTCGCCAAATGTACGCGATTGCGCTGCCCTCCTGATAAATTTGCCACCTTCTGCTGCTGATCTGCTCCCTTGAAATTAAAAGCCCCGCAATAAGCGCGGCTATTCATCTCATATTTACCTAATTTAATAATGTCATTTCCACCAGAAATTTCCTCCCAAACAGTTTTATCCCCCACCAAAGAATCGCGACTCTGATCCACATAACTCATGTGAACTGTTTCACCGATACGTATTTGACCTGAATCGGGCTGTTCCTGTCCCGTCAACATTTTAAACAAGGTCGACTTTCCCATACCATTGGCCCCAATAACGCCGACAATGCCACCAGCAGGAAGTTTAAAAGAAAGAGAATCAATCAATACACGTTCACCATAAGCTTTAGAGAGATTATCAACCTCAATAACAACCTGTCCTAATCTTTCTCCAATAGGAATAATGATTTGCGCCTCTCCAGGACGGCGCTCACGTGCTGCTTGAACCAACTCATCATAAGCCTTAATCCGAGCTTTTGACTTTGCTTGTCGCCCCTTTGGACTAGAAGCGATCCATTCTTGCTCACGTGATAAAGCACGTTGACGCGCTGCCTCTTCACGGCCTTCTTGAGCCAAACGCTTGGCTTTAGCCCCCAAATAAGCAGAATAGTTCCCCTCATAAGGAATACCTCTACCGCGATCTAACTCTAAAATCCAACCCGTTACATTGTCGAGAAAATAACGATCATGGGTTATCAAAAGCACAGCCCCTGGATATTCACGTAGATGCCTCTCAAGCCAAGCCGTCGTTTCAGCATCTAAATGGTTTGTCGGTTCATCCAAAAGTAATAAATCAGGTTTTGACAAAAGCAATTTACAAAGTGCAACACGCCGCTTCTCACCACCCGAAAGTTTTGTTACATCCCCATCGGCTGGCGGACAACCAAGAGCAGCCATAGCCATTTCCACTTGACTTTCTAAATCCCAAAGATTTTGACTGTCAATAATGTCCTGAAGCTGTGCACTTTCATCAGCCGTTTCCTCGCTATAATTCATCATCAATTCGTTATAACGCTCAAGAATTTCCTGTTTATCTGCAACACCTTCCATTACATTGCCACGCACATCTTTGCTCGCATCAAGCAAAGGTTCTTGTGGTAGATAACCACAGCGTGCTCCTTCAGAAATCCATGCTTCTCCCGTATATTCCTTATCTAGCCCAGCCATAATACGTAAAATAGTTGACTTCCCCGCACCATTTGGCCCTAAAATACCGATCTTTGCATCTGGATAAAAAGACAAATGAATATTTTCTAGAACTTTTTTATTGCCGTAAGACTTGTTAAGCCCAGCCATATGATAGATAAATTGACGTGCCATAAATTTCTCTTTATATTGTGCGATATTAAAGATTAGGATTTTGAAAAAACTGCTTTTGCTTTTTGAAACTGTACAGTAAATAGCACTTACATCGTATCAAAAGCTTTTCGCTTTATATTGGTACATTTTTTCCAATCTCACAAGCCCCAGTATGGTCCTGAATGCAAAAAAACATCTCCCTAAAAAGCAAAAAGCAAATCTTTTTAGCTGTACCTGAAACCTGTTATCAAACATTACCTCTCTTTTCCATACCAGATATAACATTGTATTTTTATCGTATTAAACCAACTTATCAATGTAATATGGTACCACAAAGAAAAGCAATTCTCTATGCGCCTTCTTTTCTCGCTTTATGGGCTTTATATTACGCAGTAAAAAATCCTTCTCTTTTTTCATCGATTTTTTGCTACGGAAAGCAATGGACCTCACCCCTTGCCTTGATATGGCTTAAATTACGTTTACAAAACGACCGCCGCCTTATGGGATCTGACGTCCCAAGCCCAATGATCATGAAAGCTTTGCATCAACACGTAGCAACAAATGAATACAGTGCACTTCCCATTGGTACGTGGTTACAATTCGTAAAAAATTATAAAACCAATTGTAAAAACTTATCCATCCCCCTCTTTTGGCTTGATAATTATAAAAATAATATCAATATCCAGCACATCATTTCAAAACTTCAAGACGACATATAGCTTTTTAAAAATACGATAAAAGCTCATCTCGTATAGGAATATATTTATGGAAAAAAAAGCCTTAATCGTCATTGATGTTCAAAATGACTTCTTACTAGGTGGAGCACTTGCCGTACCACAAGGTGATGCTATTTTACCCGCCGTCAATAATCTCATAAATCATTTTGACCACGTTATCTTAACCCAAGACTGGCATCCCAAAAACCATTGCAGCTTTGCTTCCTGCTATCCTGAAAAAAAGCCCTATGATACAGTCATTCTTGACTATGGTCCTCAAATACTTTGGCCTGATCATTGCATACGAGGAACACAAGGAGCAGAATTCCATCCATCTCTTAGAGTAGAAAAGGCACAACTTATCCTTAGAAAAGGCTATAATCAAAAAATGGATAGCTATTCTGCTTTTCTTGAAAATGATCAAAAAACACCAACAGGTTTACAAGTTTATCTCAAAGAACATGGTTTTACTAAGCTCATTATGTGTGGCTTAGCAACTGATTTTTGTGTCGGATTTTCTGCTCTTCACGCTATGCAATGCGGTTTTAAAGTCAGTGTTTCATTAAATGCCTGTGCTGGTATTGATGTAAACGGATCACTAAACACTATGCTTAAAACGATGAACGAAGCTGGTATAGAACTTTTAATGGTCTCTTAAAGTATCCTTCTCTAATCTACCATTATAATACACTGATTTATAAAGGATAAATTATTTTACACATATTTAAGTAAGAGTCCAGAATATCGTAAATTCTCTCATTTCAAACCTGTTTCAAAAACATTCTCTTACACGTTACAAAGAGAATCAATGTATGAATAAATCATTCAAAAAAACAGTAAGAATGCTTCTTATGCCCCATTAAATGCAAGAGCTTGTCATAATATTGAAAGCTGATAAAAAGTATAACATCAGCTTTCTGTCTTATATTTAGGTCAAAAAGTATCCTAGAGATTGTACATTATTCCCTTCATGGGTAGTATCATGCAATGAACTCAACTTTAAAAAAACGCAAATAAGCAATAAAATAGTATTTTATTTTGCATGAAAGACCTCTTTTTACTCAAAGATATGCGATCAACAAAAGCGTGAAAATCTCCATTACTTAGACACAACATGTTTATACAATTGACGATTCTTAAAACGAATCGAAGAATATAATGCCATTCCAATAATACAGATTCCCACAAGTCCTGTTAAAACTTCAGGAACCGATATAATCGTTTGCAGATACATAATCACTGCAAGAACTAGAATTGCATAAAAAGCACCATGCTCTAAATAACGATAATGCAATAATGTTCCCGATTCAACCAACATAATTGTCATAGAACGAACGTAAAATGCACCGATACCAAGACCTATCGCAATAATAAAAAGGTTATGTGAAAAGGCAAAAGCACCAACCACGCCATCGAAAGAAAAACTAGCATCAAGAACTTCTAAATAAAGAAACGACCCTACTCCCCCGTGAGCTACTGTTGTTAAAGTCTTTTGAGGAGTATCCAAGAGATGACCAACAACTTCAACACCGATAAAGGTCAAAAGTCCATAAAGGGCTGCCAATAAAAAAGTTATTTTATTTTCTGCGTCAATCTGACCTGAAACAAATAAGATCAAAATCAAAACAATTGCAATATCAATTCCAACAAGCGCCCCAAACTTTTGAGCAGGTCTCTCTATAACATTAAGCCAATGCACCTCTTTTTCAGAATCAAAAAAATATTTTAAGCCAACCATCATAAGGAAAGTTCCTCCAAAAGCAGCAATCCCCATATGCGCATCGGTTAAAACTTCAGCATATCGATGTGGTTCCCATATCGCTAATTTGACTGCCGCAATTGGATTAATCCCAACAGCAACGACAACCACCAATAATGGAAAAACAATTCGCATCCCAAATACAGCTATCAAAATGCCCCATATAAGAAAACGACGACGCCACAATGGACTCATTCTACTAAGAACACGCGCATTGATAATAGAATTATCAAAAGATAAAGAAATTTCCAAAATTCCTAAAACAACGCAAATAAAAAAATATTTAAGAAAACCAGTAATACTTTCCGTCTCAAACCAACCAATAACCCCTCCTAAAAAGACACCAATAATCGTGAAAAAAAAAGCAAACCCAAAATAGCGTAATAGGGCCATGATCATTCCTCAAAGTTTATTTTCTACTTCATCTAAAGCACACCCAGTACAAATCCAAAGTTTGCATCTCTTTAAAGTTGCATCTATTAATGCAGAGGTGTATAGAATATATATGGTAAAGTTACATGAAAATTCTCTCAAAAAAAGCAAGAGACAAATGTAGCAAACAAGGAATTTTGTTTTGAAGTGAATATCAATTGTCAATACAATAAGTGAAAGATTGCTTTCTATCCACGAAAATAAAAAAATAAAAAGAAATTAAAGCTATAATATTGACATTATATCATAGAATATTAATACATAGTGTGCTTTTATTATTTAATGATTTATACCATGATGATTTACCGAGGGAGATAATTCGTGGCACGTCCTGAAACTGAATCAAAAACCATATTTGGAAAACGTTTACGTTATGTACGTCTTGCTTTAGGCGATCCATCACGTGAAACCTTAGCTAAAAGTTTTAGCATGACAAAAAATTCCATTGCTTTTTATGAGCGTGGAGAGAGAGAACCCAATCTTAGTGTCTTACAAACATACCGCACGTTATACGGTGTCAATATTAATTGGCTTTTAACTGGACAAGGAAAAATGTTTGACACCGAATATACAAAAGGTGATTTTGACTGGAATTATTTTATTAAAAAAATCGAGGGACTGGAAGAAACACTTGCCGATAGTGATCGTAACGAAAAACTAAATCAAGAAAAAATCGACAGTTCTTATGAAAAATTGCAGCAATATTTGTCAAGACAAGGTTTATCAAATAGTTTTAACCCTAAAACTACAACCTCTCTTATCGATATGAAAGCTAAAATGGCCAATTCTTACACCCTTAGCTTATTCATTGATTTACTCATTCGAAGCGTATCCCAAAAAGAGGTTATAGCTAATCAATAAACGTCTATTTCAAAAGAAAAAACAAGAAATGATTAAACTCTACCAGTATGGAGAAAAGTGTTTTTACTTTATCCGTGCTGGTGAAATTTTGTATAATTTATAAATTTTGTTTCTGTAACGACAATAAAAATATTTGCGTTGTAAGTGAAAGTATAGTGTCTTTAACTTAAAAAAATAATTTTATAGTATAAAATTCTCATTCATATCTTATTGACAAGAAATTTTTTCTTGTTAAAAGAATAATAGCTCTCATAGAAATTATTTTTTTAAGTCAGAAAATTTAAGGGGAATATATTGACGACTTCCTATAGAGACATACATTAATGTTTACAAACGGATTAGTTAAATATTTATCCTGAAAATTATCAGCTATTTTATGAGGTGAGAAACATGTATTTTGAGGTGTTTCAAGGAGTTCACAATCAATGGTACTGGCGTTTAATCTCAGGAGATGCACAAAAAATTGCTTTTTCTAGTAAAGGCTATCCAACAAAACAAGATATCCTAATCAATATTGAGCAAATAAAAGAAGTTACACATAAGGCTCTTATTAGAGAACTACAATCCTAACGTTCTTTACCATTAAAACAAGCGTTTATTTTGTATAATGGTATGTTGAGTTATTTTTGTGACAAATGAACAGTGATTGTTTTTCCCTCAATGAGAGGGCGTTTTTTGTATTATTTCTGACGCTTACAAATAACAGTCATATTCTTACAGATTATGTGTTTATTTTCAATCACACACAAATCTCTATAGCCTTTATCAAAAAGAAAATCTCTTAAGTCTTGTATTTTTCATAAAAAATAAACGCACATGAAGAGAAGATAAACATCAATGAGAGATATAATTACTCTACAAGATATTAATATCTTTTACGTTCATATTCCTCTTCTGTATCTGATAATCATAACTGACTTACCCATTTCATCTTCATAAAAAGCAAATATCTCTTTCTTCCTATTATCATGCAATTTTTTATACCTATTAGCTGAAACTATCGTAGCATTTATACCTTACATCTAAAAGGAACGTGCAAAATTGTTTCCAGCAATAATATAAAATTGCTGGATTGTATAGACGCGCTTTTTAATAACCAGCCTACCTATAAACTGGTTTATCATCATAAACTCTTATTTTATGACCAACGACGCTCTGTCTTATAAACTTAAATGTTTTCATAAAATCAGAGTAAACTTGAATATTCTCTTCTAATACAATATCTCCATCAGCACCATAATTGGCTTCATTAAAGTTTATCTCTCTCGTCATTCCAATCTTCCTAACACATTTTCAAACCCTTTAATGCAAAATATGAATACAATCACTCTTTATCATCTTCAGATTTAAGCATTTTTTTATATTTCTTTTCATTTTTTTCATATTGCTTAATTTGTTTTTTCAGTTTTTCAATTGCTTGGTCACGTCTTTTAATCACCATACTTTGCTCTCTAATAGCTCTATCTCGTTCTTCAGTCATCTTCATAGAATCTCTTAAAAACTCATGCTTTATTCTTCTAGATTCCTCTTTTAAAATTTTCACTTGACTGCGATAATATAAAGAAAACCGAAATATAACCCCGCTGCACAACAAAACAACAACCATTGCTCCCAATAAAATTTCGTTTACACTCATTTGGATCTCCCTTAATTGTCGCTCAAGTGATCATCTTGACCAATTTATTTCATCCTCAATCAAAAAAAGAATGCAATAAATTGCATGTTCCAAGTGTGAACAATCACTCTCGGCATTCTTATTTTCTCCATTAAAGCATTGATCAATGGCGCAAACAAATCTCTGAAAGCGGCTAAATCTACACTCACACCAATTATTTGCGACACATTTATTGACACAAAATACAAAAAATAAGGAACGTCAAATAAAACTAACGACGCAATGCAATCATAAAAGCCTTGCCCAAATCGTTCCTATCTTCCTTTTTACGCCATGTGGAATGCGGCTATATGAAAGTTTTTCATTATTACAAAAATCTTCACTGTCATAAAGCACAGCATTTCTGTAAAATTTTGCCTTCCCACAAATCTTTACATCACCATAAACTAAAGCATCATTATAAACTCGAGCCTTTCTACAATCACGAGTATCACCATAAAATTCAATACATTGAACATTCAAAACTTGATCAAAAAAGACCGCATTAGCGTAAACATATGCATCTCCACTCATATTCAAATAACGATAAAGTTCTTATTTTTCATAAACATGCAAACTCTTACGAACGACTACACAACCATATGTTAATGCATTGTTATAAATAACAATATCATTGTAAACACAGACTTCATTATAAACCGCAGCATCATAAAAACACACTCATCCCCATAAGGGCATTGATCGAATGTATAATTCTACCAAACAACCACCTTTGTGGATCAGATTACCTTCCTGTTTAATAAAATATCCAAGATCACTTTTTTGATATTTCCCAATTTTTTAATGCATATATACGATATACCATCTGATAGTGATCTAATTTATTACAATAAAGGAGAAATCAGTATTCTTTGCCTATGAATTTACATTTTTTCTACAGCCATTATCCTATCTCTTAAGGCTCTAAAGCTTCGTTATATTCACATACTACCTCAACGCAGAATTTTTTTACAAATTCTGATGTTGGGGTATATCTTGATTTATAATGCTGCTACGTATACTATCACAGTGAAATCTCATAAACATACGAGTGTGTATCGCCCTTTCTGGTATACACATTTACTTTTTCACAACCGTGGAACTAAGCAACCATTTTTATTGATTCGAATCTGAAAGTGTATGGGGACATTTTGTTATTAGTTAAAAACAACTCTATATGCTTCCTTAGCGAAGAGCTACACATGGATATTTTCACGCTCCTTGTATCATATATTCTGGATTCGCAACGCAATATTAACGCTATAGCGTAAATATGTAAAGGTCTAAAAATGACAAAGACTGAAAAAGATTGGTTCCAACGCTTAGTTGAATTGATAAAAAGTGACGGACGAACAATGATTGAAATAAGCAGAGCTGCAGGCTGTGGACAAAATTACGTCCAACAAATGATAAATGGGGGAAAGAGGCCTTCTGTAGATAAACTCATGGCTATTTTGAACACACTGGGAAATGCTAGTGCCATATATGTAATAACTGGTTTCAACATCTCCGATGAAGATTTAAAACTCATAACTTTGATTTCGTCTGGAGATAAAAAGAAGATTGAAGCCTTAAATGTTCTGTTGAATGAGCAGAATCTGTAGAATTTTCTACTTTATCCAATATCGCTTGCTTTTGAGACGTCGATAAAGACTCCCATTTCACAATAATATCAGATAAAGTTGTTTCAAATTTTTTATCATTCTTCATAGTCATACTCCATGTAGTCAAACTATATAACGCTAAAGCGTTCAAATATATCTCATACCTTAGAAAAAAATATTTGCAATAGGCAGTATGGAAGCAATTGTGTACAAACTTATTTTACAAAATCAGATGAAGTTCTATTAGTCATGTACCATGGTGAAACAAAAGGCATCACACGATCCAGACCTTACTTATGAAAATTGGTATAATCTATCAAAAACGCGAATAATGTTACGCAGATCTTGCGATTCGGACCAATGAAAACTAATGTGAAAATATCCCTGAAGACACTCCTGAACTCTATATAAGAGAACACGAAAAAGCTTTTTGAAAAAATACATCACAATTTTATGCTACATAGCACTATCTATGTTTTTTAAACAATATTGCAAAGCAAGAATATAACAATGTTATAGGAATAAATTCTTATAAACAGAGCCACACTACCTAAAACTCTGTAACACGTTTACAGGTAACCTCCCCTCTAAACACACCTTGTAAATACTAATATAAGTCTCTATCATGAGCAAAAATGATATTCTTAAAAAATAAAACGAATCACCACGCACAATCTTTGTACGTAAATTGTATACAGATTTACAACAAGAGAGAAATTCCCTTATGCAAATGAAGAATTATATTTTCAAAGTATGATTTTGAAGAAGAAGTGTACTTTTACAAAAAAATCCCCCTCTCTGCCAATACTTTTTCATAAGAGAGAAAACTCATAACAAAGATAAAACTCTCTACACGATCAATACGAGAAAAAGGTTAGCAATACAAAAAAGTGGTAGGTTTACCGCAATATTGCCAATCCCTTATGAGAGTAAAATTAAAAAAGACATCTGCTCTTCAATAATAATTCGGATCACATGAAAACTCTATAATTTGAACATTAAGAAAAAAATACACAAAGACAGAAAATGGCATTTTAACGATTTTTTTAATATCATAGAAAACATTTCTTACAGAATAATAAAATGCTTATTACAATAAAATCGGGATGATGCAAAGCGATAGAAACAATCACTCAATTGATTTTTCAAAGAACAATTGATGAAATTCTTTTCAAAGAACACGCCTCCGTCACTATGAACAATATTTCTCAAAAATCAAATAGAACTCCTTTCTTGGGAAAAAGAAAATATCAACAAATGTTACCATCGTTGACCCCATGATACATATGAACGCCTATAGATCACATTCTCTTATATACAACCTTTCATCACGATGATGCTATTCGAACGTCTAAAAGACATTAACATCACTTAGAAAAAAGCAAATTTACACTAAATGTTTTTTGAGCCATTTGTTCTGAACAGGTCCAATCTTTAAAATTTGTTTTATTGAGATCTGTTTATTTGCAGAACAAGTATAAATAAATTTATCTAATGAAGCTTTTAGTCTTCTATTTTATGAAGCACATCACACAGGAAAAGTACAAAACAGTATATGAATTAAGCAAGTAAATAGCGACACATATCAGTTAATCAAAATGCTACAATGTTGCAAATGAGAGAACTTCTTTGATGAGACTAAAAAAATATACCCTCACTTTATATTAAAGTGACTGAGAGAAAAAAAATGAAACAAACAACGACTAAAGGATTTTAGAACAAACAGGAAAATAAATAAAAAAAACGAAAAAGGTAGAATCTCAAAACTTTTATATAAGCGATCCATTTTTCTATTGGATATTTCCCTATTGGTGGGCCCGGAGGGACTCGAACCCCCAACCAAGCGGTTATGAGCCGCTGGCTCTAACCAATTGAGCTACAGGCCCCACATAGGTTGTTTCTCTCTAAACTAAAATGCCCTATGATACAAGAGCTGACAAAGATTATAACCCATCTTTTTCTCTTTTCTATTGGTTTTTTTTTCAGTGCTCTAATTTCTTTACAAAAACTCTTAAAAATGAGAGAATAATTAACTGACAAATATAAAGGTATAGATATGATAGAAAAGAAAATTCAACCACTGAAGGGTTCTCTGGTTAAAACAGTTATATTAGCATTTACACTCTTAACCACATCGTTGACTGTACGTGCTTATGCTGAAGAAAATAAAATGAAAAATGCAACAATTACAGTGACAGCAATCGGAGAAAGTCAAGCCGCACCGGATATGGCAATTATTAATCTAGCCGTTGTTACCTATGATAAAACTGCCCAAAAGGCATTAGCTTCCAATAATCAATCCATCAATGATATTATAAAAGCTTTTAAAAACAATGGTATCCAAGCAAATGATTTGCAAACATCAGGCTTATCCATTTATCAGTCAACCTCTGATAAACAGCACGAAAAAAAGAATAATGAAAAACTCTATCATGTTTCAAATTCTTTAACCGTACGCATTCGTGATCTTACCAATGCTGGTAAAATCTTTGATCAAGCGATGTCACTAGGTGTTAATTCAGTTAACGGCATTACTTTTACCAACGCAGATACAAAGCCATTTTATCAAGAAGCACGTAAAAAAGCCATTACTGAAGCCATTGAAAAAGCGCAAACGATAGCGCAAGCGGCCGATTTAAAATTAGGAAAAATTATTGAAATCAATGAAAAGGATGATTACTATCACCCAACACCACGTCTCATGAGTAGAGCAGCAGATGTAAGCTACGCAAATACAAATTTTGCAGGTGGTGAGTTAAATTATAACGTGAGCGTCACTGTAGTCTTTGCGATCGATTAAGTCACAAACAGTTGTATAAAAATTACATTACTGGCCTTCACGTAGAAGACCAGTAATGTGATAAAGGTATTCTTCCTCAGATAATAATTCGTCTTCGTAAACCTCTATTTGTCCGCGTGCAGAAATACGCGCTGTATGTACCGTCTGACAATCTCCTGATACTAATGGATGCCACCAATGAAGATCTTTTCCCTCATAAATTAATCTATAAGCACAACTTTCTGGAAGCCAGCGCGCTGTTTTAACTGTCGTAATGTCTAGCGACATACAATCTGATACAATTGATTTACGATGAGCATAATCTCGACACCTGCAAGTTTCCCCATCTAAAAGACGACAAGCAATACTGGTTGCATAAAGGTCACCCGTATCGTCGTCCTCAACTTTATGGAGACAACAACGGCCACAGCCATCACAAAGGCTCTCCCACTCAGAAATGGAAATCTCTTCTAATTTTTTTACTTTCCAAAAGGGGAGTTCTCCACTCATAAACTCAGACACACCTTTTTTAATTAAGACGATCTATAAAAATAAAACGTTTAATTTCTATAATTTCATCTATTTCTGTCTCTTAAAAAGATTCAACTCAATGTATACTTTAAACCATGTTCTTAAAATCTATCTAAATAAAAAGAGAATATTCAAAAATAGCGCATATAAATGAACATAACCTATTGAAACATCCCTTTATAAACTGACAAAGAATAAAATGAGTCACCTAAAATGATAGAAAAATCCCGCAAAAGAATACACATTTTTCATCAAAAAGTTCGTATGTTGCAATATAAGTTTATTCCTAATAGATCCCATTTCTTAAAAAACGAGCTGGGCTATATGCAAGGTAATGTTTTTATCGTTCATTTCTTGAAAGCCCCCCTACTCTCTACTCCATAAACACCCTTTGCCCTATATCTATTCTTTTGAGACAGAGAAGTATAAAGCCCCAAAGCTAAGAAAAACATTAAACATCGCAAACTTTCTAGATTATTCAAATTCTTCCCATGTTTTTCTCAAGAAAGTATCCAAGTACAACATGACGCACCTCCCCCCCTTCATTAAGAAGAAAGAGGAAGTTATTAAAATGCACAAGAATTCCTTTATTTAAGAATCGAGAAAACTGCGCAATTTTCGTGAACGGCTAGGATGTTTCAATTTACGAAGTGCCTTTGCTTCAATCTGACGAATACGCTCTCTTGTAACTGAAAATTGTTGTCCTACTTCTTCCAACGTGTGATCTGTATTCATCCCTATTCCAAAACGCATCCGCAAAACACGTTCTTCCCGCGGTGTTAATGAAGCAAGAACGCGTGTTGTCGTATCTCGCAGATTAGCTTGGATAGCTGCATCAATTGGTAATAACGCATTCCTATCCTCAATAAAATCACCCAAATGGGAATCATCTTCATCACCAACAGGCGTTTCGAGAGAAATAGGTTCTTTTGCAATTTTAAGAACTTTTCGTACTTTTTCTAACGGCATAGAAAGCTTGCTAGATAATTCTTCTGGTGTTGGTTCTCGTCCAATTTCATGGAGAATCTGACGCGAGGTACGAACGATTTTATTAATTGTTTCAATCATATGAACAGGGATACGAATTGTACGTGCCTGATCAGCAATTGAACGTGTAATAGCCTGACGAATCCACCATGTTGCATAAGTTGAAAACTTGTAGCCGCGCCGATATTCAAACTTATCCACAGCCTTCATCAAACCGATATTGCCTTCTTGAATAAGATCAAGAAACTGCAAACCACGATTAGTGTATTTTTTTGCAATTGAAATAACAAGACGCAAATTAGATTCTACCATCTCTTTTTTCGCAATAGTTGATTCGCGTTCACCTTTCTGCACCTGCATAACAATCCGACGAAATTCACCAATCGAAATAGCCGTTTCTTGCGCAAGATTTTGTATCTCACTTCGCAGTTTTTGGATTTCTTTTGCTTCACGCACCGAAAACTCTTTCCAACCAGGTGTAGGCAAAGCAGCAATATAATTCATCCAATCTGCGTCCAATTCACGCCCTTGGTATTCTTTTAAAAAGTCCTCATGGCCAATACCATAGCTATTGGCAATCCGTTTCAGCTTACCTTCATTATGAATCAATCTCTTATTGATGTCATAAAGCTGTTCAACCAAAGCTTCAATACGATTTTGGTTTAAAGAAAGAGATTTTACTGCTTGAATCAACTCACCCTTTAATTGAATATATTTCTTCTTCTGAGAAGAAGTAAGGGCCCCCTCTTTACGCTCTGCCAAACTGCTTTCAACATGCTGATCTTGTAATTTTCGTAATTTCACATAGGTTTGAGCAATAAAATCCAATGTTTCCATAACTTGAGGACAAAGCTCATTTTCCATTGCAGCAAGCGATAAGTTAACATCGTCATCGTCTTCTTCATCATCGTCTTCAATATTTCTCTCTCCTGCGCTCTCCCCCATATTACGTATACCAGAAGACATTTTTTCTTCTACCGTCTTATCAACTTCACTTCGCTCAATAATAGGAGCCTGCTTTGCTTCTGGACCAGCATAAGTCGTTTCAAGATCAATAATTTCACGAAGAAGAATACGCTGCTCTTTTAACTCGTCACGCCAGATAATAAGAGCCTGAAAAGTCAAAGGACTCTCACAAAGTCCCGCAATCATTGTCTCACGCCCTGCTTCAATACGCTTAGCAATGGCAATTTCGCCTTCCCGCGAAAGAAGCTCAACAGCTCCCATCTCACGCAAATACATACGCACCGGATCATCCGTACGATCTGTTACTTCGCGTTTATTCGTTGTCGTTGCAATTGCGTGGCTAGAGGCTTCTACTAAATCACCACCCTCTACCGTAACTTCTTCTTCATAATTTTCAGACTCAACTTCATCCTCATCATCCACAACATTAACCCCCATCTCAGAGAACATCGCCAAGATATCTTCAATTTGTTCGGATGTAACCTCGTCAGAAGGAAGAACTGCATTGAGTTCATCCATTGTTACGTAACCATTTTTTTTGGCAAGCTTAATCATTTTCTTGATGGCATCATCAGAAAAATCAAGAAGAGGACTATCCAAACTCGCTTGGCTTGTTACTTCTGCATTATCTTTCTGTTTAACCTTTGTTGCCATACCATAACTCCACTCGATCACTTCACAGTTTCCATGTAACCATAGTTTCCATGTGACCAGTTTGTTTGTTCTCACTAAAATCTACCAATAGTTACTCATATATACTTCCTTTTAAGAGATTACTATTGGAAAGAATACATTTTGTATATGCCCTGACATCCAGACAAACTCGACATCCAGACAAAAACGCGGGAAAACTCCAGAAGTTTCCCCGACACCTCTCAGCCCTTCTGAGATAATCTCTGTACCCTATCGTAAGAACCAATTTCCCGCTTTTCCTAAAATTTACCCGCTTTTTCTAAAATTTAATTGTCATCTTTATAAAAATGTCACTCCACATAAAGTTCCTCATCTAAAATTTAAGTGACTGATTCGCATTAAAAAAGCGAATCATTTTATCGTATCTTGTGTATTCCCGTCTATTTTTTCATCCAACCAACTTCCAAACCCTTCAATTAACGCTTCTGTTGCCTGCATCTGCTCCAGCTCATTTTTTACCTCACGAAGCAGATCAAAAACCTCACTCTTAGGATTTTCTACAAGTTGCTCTTCAATATCCTGTAATCTCTTATGTAGGTGGTGTTCTTGAAGATGCAAGTAGACAGCTTGTTTTAATATAGCACGTGCATCTTCTATAGGGGCTCCACCAAGGATAATACGCATACCAATATTTTGCACAAGATGTTTCATACGCTCTAACAGAGCTTTTTGTTCTCTTTTCTCTAAGAATGCAACCATCGTCTCTTTATCATGAAGCTGTTGGTCCCCAAGAATTTCCAACATAGCTTGATGAAGAGTTATCAATTGAGTATTTTTTAATTCTAACTCAGAAAGAATTTCAAAATTTTCATACCACAACTCAGGATAGTAAGCTAAAGTGAGTAAAATCACTGCTTCACGCAAAGGAATAGATTGCGAAGAATTTCGTACTATTTCAGAATTTGCTAACAGAGAAAAGGTTTGATCTTTAAAGGTCCTATTTGGTGAAGATTGATCATATCGCCCTCCCCCCTTTTTTTTCGAAAAAGAGGGACGAAAAAAATCAAAAAGGCGTTTTTTTACATCTTGCAAATAATAACGGCGGACATCTTCATCCTTAATCGTAAAAATTTGTTGTTTCAGTTGTTTTTCTAGCGCTGCTCGTGTCTCTGGAATTTCAAAATGCTTTCCATAGGTAGCTCGCCACCATAAAAGCTCACTCAAAGGAATTGCCTTTTGCAAAAAAGAAGAAAAAAGCTGTGCTCCACCAGCACAAACAATTTCATCAGGATCTTTCCCTTGTGGCAACAAAACAAAGCGTACACAAACCCCAGCCTTTAAAAGAGGCAACACACGATCAGCAACACGAAAAGCAGCTTTTAAACCAGCATCATCACCATCAAAACACAAAATGGGCTCCTTCCCCATCTGCCATAAAAGCTCAATTTGCGCTTCCGTTAATGCTGTCCCTAAGGGCGCTACGACTCCTTCAAAACCAGCTTTAGTCAATGCAATGACATCCATATACCCCTCAACAACAAGAAGTGAATGAATTTTTTCATCGCCAACAAAGCGACTATTTTTGCGAGCTGCTGCCGCGTTATAAAGTATATTTCCTTTATGAAACAGCACTGTTTCAGGGCTATTGAGATATTTTGCTCGTGTCTCTTTCTCTAATGCACGCCCTCCGAAAGCCACCACACGTCCGCGCAAATCTTCGATAGGAAACATAATGCGATTTCTAAATCGGTCATAAGAATCCGCGCTCTCCTCATGCACTGAGAGAAGCCCACATTCTTCCATTTGCTTTATTGAAATGCCCAGTGCACTCAAAGCTTCTTTCAAAGCTGTACGCCTTACCGGTGCAAAACCAATGCGGAAACGCTCTACAAGCTCTGGTGTAACACCACGTGCATCCAGATAACGACGTGCTTGCGTACCTTCTTTATCGCGTAAATTATATTGGAAAAAATCTGTAGCAATTTTCATCACATCATAAAGGTCAGCTTTTTCCAGTTGACGTTTATGACTCTGTGAATCCAAAATAGGGAGTTTTATTCCCGCAAAATCAGCCAAACGCTCTACACTTTCTGAAAAGTGCAATCCATCAAGCTCACACAAAAAGGTAAAAATATCTCCACTTACACCACAACCAAAACAATAATAGCGCCCTTTATGATCATCACAATGAAAACTTGGCGTTTTTTCACCATGAAATGGACAGCAACACCAAAAGTCTCCCCGTGAAGGCTTACTTTTTCGAGGATCAAAATCCACCCGTTGCCCAATCACTGTTGAAATTGGGAGTCTCGTACGCAGTTCATTAAGGAAATCGGGCGGAAAACGCATTATCTCTCACAGAGTTTGAAAATTCTTTTTTGCATATTTAACGACTTTAGAGCATAATTCCAATACTTCCTCTTAAGCAGTTGTAAAATTTTAAACCCTCAACTGCATATATTTTTAGAAATGGAGAATAAAAAAGTGATCGAATTTATTGTTCAATATCCGTGGTTAGAGGCTATTTCTTGGCTTATTATTCTTACTATAGCTGCCCTTTTAGTGAACTTTCTAGGACGAAAATTACTTATTCACGGAGCAAAAAAACTCTCTTCTTTTCTCCCCAAAAATACAACGATCGATATTAATAATGCTATTCAATACATGGCAAATATCACTTCAGCTTTTATTCTTTCAATTGGTGTTAATTTTATTCCAACATTGCCCGATGCATTTAGCACTGTCATCGGTAATGTTGCCAACGCCTTCATTATCTTTTTTGTTGTCCTGACAATTTCTTCCTGTCTCAATGTCATTAACATCCTTTACGAACAACGACCAACAGCACGACTAAAACCAATAAAAGGTTATATTCAAATTGCTAAAATTGCACTTTTTGCTGTTGCAACAATTTTAATGGTTGCTACATTGATTGACCGCTCCCCTCTTATTCTCTTCTCCGGTCTTGGTGCAATGGCCGCGGTTCTCATGTTAATTTTTCAAGATACGCTCCTTTCTCTCGTTGCCGGTATTCAAATTTCATCCACTGATATGGTTCGCGTTGGAGATTGGATTGAAATCCCCAATCTCGGTGCCGATGGTGATGTTATTGAAATTGCCTTGCATACTGTTAAAGTTCAAAATTTCGACAACACCATCACCTCAGTTCCTATCCGTAAACTTGTGACCGACCCTTTTAAAAATTGGCGTGGCATGCAAGAATCAGGTGGCAGACGCATCAAACGCTCCCTTTTTATTGATCAATCAAGTATCCATTTTCTCACAGAAGAAGAACAAAAATATCTTTCTCGATTTAATTTATTAGAAAATTATTTCACGCAAAAAGTAGCAGAAATTGATCAATGGAATGCTCAATTAGATAAAAATCATGATGTCTTAGCCAATACGCGCCGTTTAACCAACATTGGAACTTTTCGTGCTTATGTTTTTGCTTACCTACAACAACATCTAAATATCAACCCTAATATGACCTATATGGCAAGGCAATTACCTCCTACAGAAAATGGTTTACCCTTAGAAATCTATTGCTTTACGAACACCACTGTTTGGATAGACTATGAACAAATTCAAGGCGATATTTTTGATCACCTTTATTCTATTCTGCCCTGTTTTGGTCTAAAGGTTTTTCAAAATCCAAGCGGTTATGATTTTAATCAAGTATTAAAAGCAAAAGTGAAATAAAAACAATAAACTTCAATTTATTAATTTTGAAGTAACCACATTCACAACAACAAAGAAAGAATAAAGTATCATGAATGGTTCATTGGTACTCCTTCATCTTGCCGGCGCTATTTCTTTACTTCTCTGGGCCACACGCATGGTGCGCACAGGAATTGAACGCGCCTATGGTGACAGACTTAAATATAAAATGTGCCACGTTATTTCAAAACCATTGTTTGCTGTAAGTTTTGGACTTTTTACAGCAATGATTTTACAAAGCTCTACAGCAATAACGCTCCTCGTTGGTTCTTTCGTTGAATCTGGTTTTGTCTCTGGAGTAGCAGGACTTATGGCTGTACGTGGAGGAGAATTAGGGTCAGCAATCGTTGTAAAAATTCTCACCTATGACCTCACTCTTGTTGTGCCCTTGTGTCTTTTAATTGGCACTTGTATCTTCATGACAACAGAAAAACGTGAATGGCGTCAAATAGGACGTATTGTCATCGGTATTGGTCTTTTGATTTTATCTTTAGAGATGATAAGTACAGCGACAGAACCTTTACGTGAAAGCGAAATTTTGCCTAGCATCATTCGTTATCTTTCAACCGATCCTGTTTCCTCTTTTTTGTTGGCTGCTGGCTTAACCTACCTCTTACATTCATCCATAGCAGGAATCATTTTGCTGGTCAATTTTGCCAATTACGATCTTATTCATACGCAACTCTGTGTTGTCATGGTTCTTGGTGTCAACTTTGGCTCTTCTCTTATAGCACCACTTTTAACGCGCAACGCCTCTCCTAATACCCGCCTCGTTCCCTTAGGAAACTTACTCATGCGTGGGGCCGGTTCAATCCTTATACTTATCTTATTTCTCTCCTTTCACCCTCCCATCACATGGCTTGGCAATAACGCCCCTACTCAAGTAATCAACGCCCATATCATTTTTAATGTTTTCATTCTCCTTGCTGGAATACCACTTTCAAAATGGGTTTTAAAATTAACCACTCAGATCGTGAATATAAGTGCAAAAAAAATGCAAGCTAACAAAACGCTCAATTTATCCGATCAAACAGCTCTTGATGACAGTGTTCTTGAACGCCCAACTCTCGCTCTCTCAAATGTCATGCGTGAAGTCATTCATATTTGTGATCTTGTAGACATCATGCTAGAAAAAATCATGGGACTTTATGAAAATCCTGACCCCAATATTATTCGTGAACTCAACCAACTCAACACCATATTGGACAAAAAACATATCGCCATCAAACTTTATCTTGCACGATTAGCGGGACAAAAATTATCTGACGAAGAAGCTCTTCAAACGCAAGAACTTCTAGGCGCCTGTATAAAATTAGACCAAGCAGGCGATATCATTATTCATAATATGCTGATGCTGGTTAAAAAGAAACAACAAAAAGGTTTACAGTTCAGCAGCGAGGGCTGGAGTGATCTCCTTCGTTTCCACGCCATTGTACTAGCCAACGCGCATATAGCATTTAACGTTCTCGTCTCACGTGATACACATACTGCACACCTATTGGTACAAAAAAAAGATCAACTACGAAACTTAGAAAAAGAGATGAGTTTAAAACATTTTAAACGTCTGCGTGAAGGGGATCTCAAAAATGTAGAATCATCCAGTCTTCATCTCGACACTGTGCGCGACCTCAAACAAATCAACTCTCTTTTGACCTCAATGATCTACCCCATTTTAGAAGAACAGGGACTTCTTCAAAGTTCTCGTCTACGCACCCCTGCTGAAGAACAAACAGAAAAAACTTAAACTTTTCAAATAACTTGAATAAAACACACATCACATCGATTATTCAATTTTGAATATGGTCAAGATATTGATTTAATCAAAACATCTTATTATTTGACAATTTAAATGAGCTTTCTTCATCGTAAATTTCTTTCATTTAAAATCTATTCATGATGAATTGCTCAAAGTCATTTGCTTGCACATTACAAACAAAGCAGCATGTAGAATAGAACTCTTGAAGAAAGACATAAAAATGCCTAACCATCTCAAAGCCAAGACTGTTAAACACATAAAGAATAGGTCAAGAGTATGATAGTTCCAACCTAAACTCGCCTTGTAAAAAGGGGATCGCTTCACAGTAGCAGCAAAACAGCAATGCTCTATAAGGAATGCAAAACCCCACAAAAATGCAATATTTATATCAAGATCTGTAGAGGTTAAACCTATACAGCCACGCTATAACGTGTCAACAAAGCAGTTTTAATTTCAAACATCATTGATATCAATTGGCAAGCTCCAAACTTTTAAATATCCATTTTACTTATTGCTTTAATCACAGTTGTTTTTTTCAATTTAAGAGAGAGCTTTAAAAAGCTTATAAATACACTTTATGAGTTCTTAAAACATTTTCACTAATATTTTATTATTTTATTCGTATTTCTAAATTAATTAATTTGTTTATAAATTAAAATGTATTATATATTTATACTTATTAAGTATTATTATGATACAAATGTGAATATTATTTTAATATAAAGGAAAGTAATAAGTAAAATATCTAAAAGCAATATCCTTTCCACTGGGTAAAAAAGGAATAAACCTTGATTTTTACAAAGTTTACTCTAGTTACAATTTAAATTCAGGCAAAGGAGGGTATCATGGAAAATGCAAACATCGGCTGGATTGCAGCTATTGTTATCGGCGGGATTGCAGGTTGGGCTGCACAGTATATTATGAAAAGCCAAACAGGAATATTGTTAAATATTATCTTAGGGATTATTGGCGCTGCGCTAGCAAGCTTTCTTTTTAGTCTTTTAGGTGTAAGTTTTGCTGGTTGGCTTGGCTATCTTATTTCAGGTTTTATAGGAGCCTGTATTCTTATATGGATAGGACAAAAAATTCGATCATAGAGTATTTATTTTTTACACCTTTTGGAATTCAATACAAAACTAGGAAACAACTAGCAGAGTTTGAAATATTTTCTTGTAACTTGGTGTTACCAATTTTGATATGATGGTGAGATGCTTAAGCTGCGATTTTAGGCATACACCATCACCGTATTATAAAACGAAATGCAGTAAAGAACTTTATAACGCACCATTTCATACCTATATAAACTTACGCATATCAGGAGAGATATGTTGCGTTATTTTAACGAAATACGAACTGATTTTTGTACCACGTGCGCAAATCCAGCATATCTCACTGTAATAACAATTCATAAGGTTACAAAAATCACTAACGATGATTAAAAATTCTACCGTATAATGCTTAATAGCTTACACTCTATCAACAATGCCCTTTTTACCAAGAAAACTCGAAGAGCTTTTTTGCATCTTAAGAAATAAAGAGAGACGGTAAGAACAAAATGATAAAGAATTTTTTCTAATCTATGAAATAAAATAGTATATAAAATAAATATGAAATAATATTAATGTAACTTTATTATAGAATTACTACAAATTATGTTATGTGAAGTAATTTTTAACAATATAATGTATTTTAAAGTTTTCAAAAATATATGCATTAATATAAATTTCTTGATTATAAAGAATACGATCCCCTTTACATCTCAATTCAAAAGATTTGAATACCTCTTCACTTTCTAAAGTATAAAATAAAGTTTTGTTCCTCTTAAAACTTCCTCTTTATATCATCTTGCATAGATGAATTTTTAGCTCTTCTTTATATGCGTTACAAACGAATTTTAAAGTACGAAACATTTTTCCCATTGCTCTCATGCGATAAAGAAATTTCCGTAACGCATTGTGAAAGTGCCTTGGATAAAACATAATACCTTATTTTGCTTTTTTAATGAAAATAATCCTATAATATATACTTCCCGCATATCTTCTTTTAAAGACCTTTGCAATCGACTTTCCCTTTGATATCTTCCTGTTAAAATCTTGCTGCTTTTATACTCCTTGTATTACAATAGAGCTATCTATTTAACCCAACATAACATATGGAATAAGACTTTAGCTGTGGAGTAAAACGATGTCTGATCTTGAAGATTCCATCTTACCGCCTCTAACGTGGTTCTCTGATCAAAATCCTCCAATACCAGAAAACGTTCGCGATTGGCTCATGGAATCGGGCTCGATGACGCTTCGATTAAAGAAATATTGTACCTGCCTCCAAGTTCAACCACAACGCGAATGTTTTATTACGCAAGATAAATTAACAGAAGAAGCAGAGCATCTCCCCGAAAGTGCGCGTTATTGGCTACGCGAAATCATATTAATGGGAGATAATAAACCTTGGCTCCTTGGACGCACTGTAATTCCACAAGAAACCCTCCTACACAATCAAGCCTTGATGCATTTGGGAACTGTACCTCTAGGACATTATTTATTTAACAATGACAAATTAACCCGCGATTACATTCATATTGGTCAACAAGGTGCACTATGGGCACGCCGTTCCCGTTTGCGGTTAACGGGTAAGCCATTGTTGCTAACTGAACTATTTTTAACAGATTCACCACTGTATCCCCACAAATAGAGGTTACTCATTTTATTCTGCATAATTTATAGATTTTATATAGCTTATAAGGGATTTAATCAGAGAAAAGAATTTCAAAATTATCTCAAGAACACATTAAAAACAAAGATTTCTTTTCAAAATATCCTTTTATTTCATAAACTCAGCTTAAAAAATCTCTTCCCTAGAAAAAACGTTCTAAAATTCTGATTTTCTTATCATTAAAACCAGCACTTGAATTAAAAAGATACACGCCATATTGATAAAACCATCTATATTTAAATTTCTTACCGAATAATCACTACTCTAAATATGGTAACTCTTTATCAAACAAATGCTTTGAAACAGCAAAAAAAGACAATAATACACTCCCCAAAATTGGAAATCTGTATCAATTAACTTAATCATCCTGTTTTAAAATTTTTAACAGTGCAAATAATAGATCTTTTTTAAAAAGTAAAAACTCTATAACCTTTTTGTTTTTTAATGATCTAACAGCTTTGAAGAACAGAAAAATATAATACATAAAAGAATGTTTATTGCTCTATGAGCTCCAAAAAAACTTCGTTGATTTCAAAAAAATATTTTTTTGATAATAGTATGTATATAAAAAATAAATGATATTTATCAAAATCCTACTGATTTATAAAGGTGACGCACAATAAAAAATATTTTCCCATCCCATTGAATTAACAAGATCTATTGCAATTTTTTACGAAGACTATTGCACACTTTAGAAAAATTCATTTGCCCCGCATACCGTTCCTTAAGCCACGCCATCACCTTACCTATATCGCGTAATTTTTCAGCCTTTGTTTGTGCCAAAGCTTCACAAAGAACCTGTTCTACTTCCATCTCCTTAAGTTGATAGGGAAGAAATTCACGAATAACTTCTATTTCTGCTTGTCCTCTCTCTGCCAATTCCAAGCAACCAGACTCTTTATAGGCTCGCATCAATTCTTCACGCTGTTGAAGCATTTTAGTGAAAACAGACTGTATCTGCTGATCATCCACTTCTAGCTTCCCCTCATCATAATAAAGAATATCACGATCTCTAACTGCAGCATTCATTAAACGAAGTGTAGCAAGACGCGCACTATCTTGCACTTTCAAAGCAGCCCTAAGAGCCCCATCAATCTGGTTACGCAACATAAATTTATCCAATTTTGTTCAAGAAGAATATGCCTTTTAACCAATCTTTATCCATCTTGCAATGGAAGATAAAAAAATAATTAAGGACTCGATCTGCGAAAAGCTAAAACAAGACTTTACCTCTTCATGGAATGTACTTATACTGCCTATTTCAAGCGAAACGTTACCAGAATAATATACACAGCATCTGTTAAAGGTATGATTTTTGTGTAAAGTTGGTCATTATACCTTTCAGAGAATAAATTGTGGATACATACTATGATACAAGCAACTTCACCCAGCCACCCTTGGAGTATCAAAAAACCGACAGCCCTCTTAGTCTTAGCAGATGGAACCGTTATTGAAGGCAAAGGAGCAGGTGCTACAGGTATCGCTGAAGCTGAAGTGTGTTTTAACACCGCCATCACAGGCTATGAAGAAATCCTCACCGACCCATCATACACACAACAAATCGTTAATTTTACTTTTCCTCATATAGGAAATGTAGGGGCAAATAGCGAAGATATTGAAGATCTCTCTCCTCTCAATTGTCATGGTGCTGTTGGCGCTATTTTCAAAGCAGATATTACACATCCCTCAAATTATCGATCCAATGAAAATCTTCATCAATGGCTTAAAACGCGTAAAATTATTGCACTTTGTGGTATTGATACACGTGCACTCACAATTCTTATTCGTGAAAAAGGTGCACAAAATGCTGTCATTGCACATGATGCTAATGGAAACTTTGATATTCCTTCTTTAAAGAAACGTGCGCAAAAATGGCACGGTCTCGTCAATCTTGACCTTACGAAAGACGTGACATCTCAATCATCAATGCAATGGAATGAAAAACCATGGAGTTGGAATAAAGGATACGGTACAAACAATGTGCACAATCTTCATATCATTGCAATTGACTACGGTATTAAGCGCAATATTCTTCGCCTTATGGCAACACAAAAAGCCCGCATTACTGTTGTGCCTGCCCACACAACTGCAAAAGAAATTCTGGCAATGAACCCTGATGGCGTTTTTCTTTCTAATGGACCAGGAGACCCCGCAGCTACAGCTCAATATGCCATTCCAACGATTAAAACATTAATTGATCATAATTTGCCAATTTTTGGAATATGTCTTGGTCATCAACTTCTCGCTCTTACGGTTGGTGCAAAAACCGTGAAAATGCACCAAGGACATCATGGTGCCAACCACCCAGTTAAAGACCTTAACACTGGAAAAGTTGAGATTGTATCGATGAATCACGGTTTTGCCGTAGATTCTTCCTCTTTACCACAACATGTTCAAGAAACACATATTTCTCTCTTTGATGGTTCAAACTGTGGTATTCGAATCATTGGAAAACCTGTTTTTTCTGTTCAATATCACCCCGAAGCTTCTCCTGGACCACAAGATAGCCACTACCTCTTTCAGCATTTTTGTGATCTCATTATGAATTATAAAAAAATATCTTAAAATAAAAAGCCTCACCTTTTAACTTCTCTCCTTTAAATTATATCATCTTCCTACGCACAATTATATTATTTTTATACCTACAACTTATTGAAGTTGTATTATTATTTATCATTCTGAAACTAAAAAGAGCGCACTGAATAGCTTAAATTTTTCTCCTTCCTCTTCTCTTAAGGTCGTATCCATCAAAATCATTGGCTTCTCCCCCCAAGCAAGGTAAGTGTATCGATAAAAACTATTTTTAAAAAGAGTAAAGTGTCTAACATTCAAAAAAGTGCCTAAACTTCAAATAAGCATTTGATTCACAATACAATTTTAAGCATTCTATTTTGCATGAGAAGCATAACTCCTCCTAAAGAATAAAAAAAAATTAAAGTGTGAGACAATGCAACAAATCTCTACTTTTTAAAAGATATTGCCGTAGATGGTTTTGAAAACTGTAAAGCCGAATAAAAAAGTAATAGCAAAACAGAAAACATCTTTTCAATTTTACAACTTTATATTCTTCCAAAATGAGGTTTTCTTTCGATTCCAGAAGTTATGCCAACAAATATAAGCAATATTTACTTCCAATTTGCCATATAAAATTTGGAATTGTTCATACAATACTGATACATCTAACGCAGATACGTTTTAATCTTTTGTTTTCAATATGCTGCTGCATTAGCACTGGATATTAATTTGCAAGCAATAGAAAAAATACGGACTCCCCTATACAAACAATATCACAAAATAAAAAAATTATTTGCACTAAATGAAAAGGAGATATCGATATTTTATATAACACTTTGTTAAACAAATATCACAAAAAACTTTCTGCCTATAAAATGATACATTTTGTTTATCTTGTGCATTCTTCTAGCAAAATAGTACGTACCGGCCTCTCTCAACAAATTAACGTACCCGCAAGGCAAAAATAACTGTGGCAACGACAAGAAGAAAAAAGCCTCCAACAAAAGGAGCACCTGAAAAATAAAACAGTGCATTTTTATCTGTAAAACATTCAAAAAGAAACACATAAAAAACAGAACCAAATGTTAAACTTAATGAAATAACAGATGTCATCGCTCCTTGCAGTTCTCCTTGTACATTTGTCGGTACCTGCGCTGAAGCAATCGCACGTATAGGTGCATGAACAAGATATTCAAGCATTGTACACATACAAACCATATAAACCATCCACCCCTGCGTCGCGAATGTATAGCCCAGCATAGCAACGGAGGCAAACAAAAGCCCCACTATAACAATATGCCAATCACTCCATCGTTTAGAAAAATAAGGCAAAAAGAGAGCGACTACAATAAATTGGCCTATCCCAAAAACACTATAGGAGAGTCCAATAGAAAAAGAACTCCAATCATAGCGTTCTTTTGCAATGAACGCCCAAATGCTTAACCATACAGATTCCGCAAACCAATAAAGAAAAAAGACCAATAACACCCAAAGAACCATCGGATATTGTTTCAGGTGCCAAAAAGCACCTAAGGGATTTGCCCGCTTAATATCAAAAAAGCGCCTATTCCATAAAGAAAGGGTTTCTGGAAGCATAACCCAAGAAAAAATAAAATTAATGAGTGAAAAACCAACAGCAAAATAAAACGGAATACGCGGACCAAACTGACCTAAAAAACCACCAATAAACGATCCTAAAATAAACCCCAATGCGGATGCAATGCCTAACAGACCAAAATTGCGTGTACGGGTTTTATCATCAGATATATCCGCAAGATAAGCTGTACAAGTTGCAAAACTAGCGCCACTTATCCCTGACAAAAGACGCCCGATAAATAACATAGAATAGCTCCATGCTATAGCACATATGAGATTATCAAGAGCAAAGCAGATAATAGAGAGAAGCAAAATAGGACGACGACCATAACGATCAGAGAGATTGCCAATAACAGGAGCAAACAAAAACTGCATCACTGAATAAGCTGCAAGTAATTTTCCTCTTTCTACAAAAGATGTACTGACCTCTTTTCCAGTTAATTGAGAAAAATATTCAGGCAAAACAGGACAAATGATCGCAATACAAAGAATATCTAACAATAAAGTGATGAACACTAAAATGAGCCCACGCTGAACAAATTTCGGATTGAGCATTTGGTCTTGCATAACATACACACTATTTTACGCATACAATGACTCCCCCGCTATCTTTTAACTCCCTTTTCCTTTTAAAAGTATTCTATACCGTATACTTTTCACATACAAAATAATAACAAAGTAAAAATTTAAGTAAGAGTCAAGATAAAACTGTAAAATTACGTTTTAATTGGTGTATCTTTAGTTGCTATCTCATTGTCAAAGAATAAAAATTTTTTTTGCATTATACGAACAAAATATTTGTGCGACAAACTCATGAACAAAATTTCATGAAACACAGAGTATTTCCAATAGTTTTAGAGACATTACGATGAATTTTATCAGACATCATTTTCCCCTCTCATCCCACCGTTTTCAGGAATCTCAATTCCATTGGATACGTTAGATATCCTATAGTAATTGAAACCTTTTAAAAGATAAGCTCTTAAAAAATTTTCTTACCCTCAGAATATGCTATAAAGTTAAAGCAGCAACACCAGAATAGCTTAACAACGTAAAAAGCTCATCATATTTTTAAAAATATTTATTTGACAATAATTTTGATTAAAAAATAAGTATATTATAGAGAAAAATCCTTTAATTCTATAATCTTAGAAAAGATTCATATCGTTTGCAATTTGTGTAACCTTAAAAACCATGATTTTATCTTTATATTCATTGATACTCTTAATGATTGTATGCTAGCATTAAATCTAACGATGATCATGATAAGCATTTAAAAAATAGCACTTTTAGAAATAGTTCGTCATGAATTTTTAATTCAAAATGGTGTATAAAATGCGAAAAATATCCCTATTAATTCTCATATTAATGTTGGTAACAGGATGTGATGTTCAGGATTCTGATTCACAAGAGAGTACTGTAGAAAATAAAATAAAAACACAACAAACAACCAACGTAAACCTAGATCCCTATACTCTAAATAAATTAAATGCTCTTCTCAAAAAACGTTCAGAAACAAATTATCAGGAAAAAGGGGCACTAATTGACTTTCTTTCTGAAGCTTTTTTAGGGACACCTTACCAAGCAAATATGTTACATGGCTCAGAAAATACACCAGAAAAACTGATTATTGATTTTAGAGGCTTAGATTGCTTCACTTATCTGGATTATGTTGAAGCATTGCGCAAATCAACATCCCAAACAGAATTCATAAATAACGTCATAAAAACGCGTTATATTAACGGTAATGTTCATTTTTTAAATCGGAAACATTTTTTTACGGATTGGGCTTATAGAGAATATAAACTCGCCACTGATATTACCGCTGAAATAAGTCCCCATGCGGTAAAAATAGAAAAATATCTCAATAAAAAAGCTGATGGTGGAAGCTATCTACTTGGGTTGCCAGTTGTGAAACGCACAATAACGTATATTCCAAGTAACTTTATTAATGAGGAGGTTATAGGTCGTTTACAGTCTGGTGATTTCATTGGTATTTATACGAAACTTGCTGGATTGGATGTAACACATGTGGGCTTCTTTATCATGACAGATAAAGGGCCAATGTTAAGAAATGCTTCTTCACGAAAAGAAAACGAAAAAGTCGTTGATTCTCCTTTTATGAATTATGTTGAAAAAACACCAGGAATCATTGTTTTAAGAGCTCTTGAATAACATCATAGCGATATGAAATATCTTCTCTATTCTTAAAATATATACTGTCGTTATTCAGGTAAACATCTAACTTCGTTCAAGCTATACGGATACAATATATTTGTTTACAGTTTTAAGAGAAAAAAGTCGTTTTGATCTAACTTTGTTTATAAGTATGACAAAATCATTTTTGGAGAAATTACGGATTTGTAATCACTTTTACTGGTTGAACGATAAAGACAGAAAAAACTCTATTATAGTATCACGCTTTCCTTTCATATTCTCAACCAAGAGTTATCTTTAGATTACCGCTAATCTGATCTTTACGAATATAACGCAAAAGACACAAACGAACGTTTGTAAAAATAAGTAAAAGTAAAGCCAGATATGTTTGGTGGTTGTTTCATAAAGTATTCTATAAAAATTCGATCTACCTCTCTAATTTATTGCATATAAATTTTTGACTTTATAGCTTTTTTTTCCTTATAAAGTCTTTGCTTTTTGTTATTATCTATAAATTAAAATAGCCCTGATATAGCAGCATATTATGATTAGGATGCACCAGTACTGTACGAGTCCTTGTAAAATTTTGATGCCAGATTGGAATGAAAATATGAAGGCATCAATTAAAAACCAGTTTCTATCTTTAGCATCATTCTTTAGTTCAGCTTTACAATTTTCTACAGTAACGACAATAATATCCTTTAAAGAGTAGAGTTATGAGCATGATTTTTGTTTTTTCATCTTTTAATGAGTCCCCCATCCTTCATGCAATAAAGAACACTCTAAACAGAACACATTGTATCGATAAAACAACACATTTATTAGCAACAATAATGACGATTAATCTATGATCACAAACTTTAAAACCCTATTCATAACTTTTATACAAAATTTATAATTAAATCTCATTAAACTTATTACGAAGGCTTCACTCCTCCTCGCCCTAAGAAACGAAACATCTACTCCCGACAGTCTGTAAACGATCCGTTTTCTTAAATGGATTTAAGCTGCTAACCATTTCATGAGATTCACTTACAAAAGAATACACCGGCAAGTCCTATTTTGAATATTTACTCCATACTCTAAAAACACTTAATAGATCAAATTTTATATGCCTTATCTCACCACACCTTAAATGACAGTGTTTTAACGAAATAGAATAAATCTTGCCTTAAATACTCTGTTTAACCTTGTATACTTGATTGATGCAAAAATTAAATCAACAAAAGAGCATCATTGTATTTTCGAGAGGTATGAATCACCCCATCATAAAAAAACAGTCCTCATAACATAACAGACAATTTGAAAAATCTTTTTATATAAAAGGGATCACCGTTGTACCGGGAGGCAATTTTGCCTCATCTTCAGGCTCGACATGAATAGAAATACGCACATTATCAAATTCTTTTTGAAGAACAGCTTCGATTTTATCACAAATTTTATGTGCTTCTCCTACCTGCATTATAGCAGGCACAACCAAATGAAACTCTATAAAAGTAACCCTCCCAGCAACACGCGTCCGCAAATCATGGACCTCAAGCGCACCCGATGCATTTGCAGAAATCAGCTCCCGAATCCGCATGCTTTCATTCAATTCAACGCCAACATCCATTAACCCCTGAACAGCATTTCTAATCACCTTCCAGCCCTGTAAGAGAATATTAACGGCAACGATTATCGCTAAAATTGGATCTAAAGCTCCCCATCCCCCGACAAAACCGGCAATCAAACCAATTAAAATTGCAAGCGAAGTAAAAACATCTGTTATAAAATGCACTCCATCAGCTTTAAGAGCCGGTGAGCGATGGAGTTTTCCCTGCCAAATAAGAACCATTCCCCACATACAATTTATGACAGTTGCAATAAGATGAATAACAAGCCATATTCCAGGTTTCTGCAACAATTTAACGGTAGAAAGAGCTATCCATGCTTCTCTTAAAATAACAATTGCGGCAATAATAATGAGTACCCCTTCAAGAATTGCGGAAAAATATTCCGCTTTATGATGCCCAAAGGGATGATCATGATCTGCTGGCTTCATACTCACTTTAACAGCCCACCATGCTGCCAATGACGCAAGGATATTAACAATTGATTCCAATGCATCAGAATAAAGTGCAACCGAACCTGTGATGTGATATGTCCAATATTTCAAAGCAAAAACAATACACGCAATAAAAATAGAGTATAAAGTCAAGCTTTGTATATTGATTTTTACATCCATGAACCTCATCCTTTTCTTCACGAAATAGGGAATTAATATTTTCAACCATATCATTATACTTTTGGCATAACGACGATCTTTCCTCAATATTACAGAAGCTTCATCATACAATAAACGCCTCAGCTCACCATTATTATCGTAAAAACTGCTCAGTTACACGAACAGCATCAATAAATAAAGAAGAGAAAAAATAATAGAAAAAAGAGCTTTCCCAAGAGCAATCAAACACATAACCTTCATTATTAATCGTTTTCTGAATAACTTAAAGCCATCTCACTTCTCATAAACGAAAAACTTGTTTTTGCTCAAATCTATCATGATCATGCATTATTTTTCAGTCTTATGATGTGCATTATACCCCATCTATAAGCCATCGTTGCACCTTAGAAAAAATATCTTAGCACTCTACGGTAACTTTACAGGTCAACTGGATTTTAAAATATGATTTACTAAAAAATTTAGATATAAAAAGAAGAACAATGATTACCCTCAAAAAAAAGAATCTGGGCATTGGGGACCCAGATTCTTTTCCCTTAGAAATTAAGGGCATACAGAACTTGGGAAATAGCGGGGACCCAAGACACTGCACCCGATACGAGAAAAAATATATGATTCCGTATCAGTATTTTTACATTATACCTATGGTTGCATATTGTCAATACAAATTCTACCATAAGTTTTAAAATAATGTTTTTTTATCTCTTTTTTTTAAATAAAACAAATTCTAACATCTGGAAATCATAAGAAAAAAGCACTAAAAATCTCGCATGCATTTGAATATCACAACAATCAATGAAACAGATGATCCACGCCTAAAAGCCTATCATAATATCCGTGAAAAAGATCTTGTTGGACGGCAACATCAATTTATTGCTGAAGGCAAAGTAACATTGTCCGCATTACTACATTCGAAAGAGTTTTCTGCCATCTCACTGCTCATCGTAGCAAACCGTCTCTCTGGACTTCTACCGCTTTTAGAAAAAACACAGCCTCTATGTCCCATTTATTGCGTTCCACAAAAAGTTATGGATAATATCACCGGCTTCCATGTTCATCGTGGTGTTCTGGGTATTGGTAAACGCAAAATACTGCCATCCTTACAAAGTTTTTTACAACATCTTCCAGAAAAAGCTTTGATTCTTGTTTTATGTGGTATCTCGAATCACGATAATATGGGATCAATTTTTCGTAATGCAGCAGCCTTTGCCAGTAATGGCATTATTGTCGACAAAACCTCATGCGATCCACTTTATCGCAAATCAATAAGAGTGTCTGCCGGCGCTGCTTTAAAAGTACCCTATACGCAAGACGCTGATATAAATGACATTATAGCTGCTCTAAACGATGAAAACTTTCATCTTTATGCACTCTCCCCTTCTGCCTCACACACTCTCAAGCAAGCCAACAAAACCAAAAGAATGGCACTTATTTTTGGAACAGAAGGCGATGGCTTACCACCCCATATACTACAACAATCAAACACCTTACGTATTCCCATGACTGACGGTTTTGACAGCCTTAATGTTGCCACAGCCTCAGGTATTGCACTTGCTCATTTTACCAACTTTGACCACTAAAGATGATAACACTTCAAGTTATAAAACATACCCAATGTTGTATGTTATCTATCAGTCTCCAATAATATTGCCGTCCCCTAGCCTTTGAAAGCATTGATAAAAAACATTTTTACATTTTCTTTATCATCACTTTCCACACCCTAACCCCGCTTATGACGTGTAAAAGATATAATTTTGATGGATTCAATCATAAAACAAACTTTCAATGAGAAAATCTTCCGGAAGTCCCTCATTCAAGTTTAAGATTAAAAAATATCATTATAAATCAATTTACTATGCTTTATAAAGCTGTTGTTTTTAGTTCTGAGGAAACAGGATCTTTTGTTTCGAGATTGCATAAAACGCGCTTCAACATCATTTCAGTATCAGCTGCACGTTCTGAATGTGTTACAAATCCTCCCCCAAGAATACGCGCCTCATGACCATTTCCATCATAAAGAACGCAAGCTTGCCCTGGTGCCACACCATTTTCACATTCCAATAAATCAACGGAAAAAATACCTTCTTTATAATGTAAGCGCGCAAGGTGAGGAGGACGCGTTGAACGCACCTTTACAGCCACCTCAATACCTTGAGAAGGGAAATTATCTAACGACTCATCACCAAGCCAATTCACATCACGTAAAAAAAGCTTATGCGTTTCTAACATTTCACGCGGTCCAACAATAACACGTGCATTTTCCACATCGAGATAAACCACATAAAGCGCTTCACCCGTTGATACCCCAATACCACGACGTTGACCAACCGTATAATTAACAATTCCCGAATGTTTACCTAAAATCTTTCCATCAATATGGACAATAACGCCAGGATTAGCTGCTTCTGGACGCAGTTTTGCGATAACATCTGAATATTTTCCTTGTGGAACAAAACAAATATCCTGACTATCATGCTTATTGGCAACCACAAAGCCCATTTCTGCTGCCATTTCACGAACGCGGGCTTTTGGAAGGTCACCAAGTGGAAAACGCAAATAATCAATCTGTTCTTGTGTCGTTGCAAAGAGAAAATAACTCTGATCACGATCATTATCGAGAGGACGAAAGAGTGCTCGATGCACTCCGTTGGAACGCGAACGAATATAATGTCCCGTAGCCAAAGCATCTGCCCCCAATTCGCGTGCCGTTGCTAATAAATCAGCAAACTTAACCGTTTGATTACATGCAATACATGGTACTGGGGTCTCTCCATGAGCATAACTTTCTGCAAAAGGATCAATAACAGCTTCGCGAAAGCGCTTTTCATAATCAAGAACATAATGAGGAATTCCTAGTGTTTCTGCAACGCGGCGTGCATCCTCAATATCTTGTCCTGCACAACACGCCCCCACCCGATGCGTTGCTTCCCCATGATCATAAAGCTGCAACGTAATGCCAATAACATTATATCCTTCCTTTTTCAAAAGACCTGCAACAACCGATGAATCAACCCCCCCCGACATTGCAACAACAATGCGAGAATCTTCAGGTTGTCCTGGTAAATCAAGACTGTTTAAAAACATGTATTCATTCTCTATTTACTGCTCTGTTTAATGGCTACCCATATGTTGACATTCTGATGCACGCTCTTCAGCACTTTTACACGATTGATTGTCTTTATATTATTTTTTTATCCTTTCCACAACCATAGGCATTACTTTCTTAAGAGCTGCTGCAAACAAAAAAAGAATGATGGAAATAAGGCATAATGGTAATCGTTTAGGAGAAATCCTTTTTTGCTCTTTTGAAAAATCCGGTAAAATATTGCAAGAATCTCTTCTTCACACTTCAACTTGAGCTTCTTTTTACATACCCAATCACTTTATTAATTTTTTCTTTCAGCGCTTTTAGCTCTTTTTTAAATTTCATGCTCTATAAACGAATCAAGTCCTTGACTAAAGGTAGAGGATACGAATGAGCAACTTGATAAAAACACAAATGAAATATGTTATTGGGCCAGATGGAAGTCCGCTTACAATTGCCGACCTACCGCCGCAAACAACACGGCGCTGGGTGATTCGTCGCAAAGCTGAAGTTGTTGCGGCTGTCAGAGGTGGATTGTTAAGTCTTGACGAAGCGTGCCACCGTTATACTTTGACTGTAGAAGAATTTCTTTCATGGCAAAGTTTAATCGATGAACACGGTTTAGCGGGATTACGAACGACCAAGATTCAACACTACAGGCATTAAGTTGCCATTGATTACGATTTGATAACATAAAGCAATCTATAAAACAGCCAAACTTGATAAAAGTTTGGCTGTTTTATACTATATCCAAAAGATAAACCTGAAAGAATGGATTCTTCAATAATTGCTTTTATTAGCCAACCATTGAATTAGATTCAATCAAAATATCCTTATCATCCGCAACAATCTTCTTTTCTCGTGCTTCCAAAAGCTGTGCACGTTGCAGCTCTGTATTAGCTTCATGGAGAGCAATTTCAGCGTTTGTTTTTTGAAGTTCTAAATCACGAATTGAATTGATCAGATTATCACGTCTTTGCCGCGCTGCACGCGCAAAAGCAGAATAAGCAAAATGGTGAACATCATTGTTTCCAGATTTACGTTCTTCATGAGTAATCTGTGCTTCCAACTCTAACACCATTCGTTCAAATTCTGCGATCATCATCTCAAGCTGTGCAATTTCACGGCGCTTTCCACGCACTTGAAACATCCTCAATCGCACCATATTTTCTCGTGGCTTCATACTCACTACTCCTTGATTGCGCCAACTCAAAACTCGCATTCACACCCAATAAATATCTTTTAGTTATATGTCTATCCGACAAAAACAGTCTATTAACTTGAAATTATAATAATTTTTGCCTTGTATTAAAGCATCTGAAAATACAATCTGCTTTAAAGAGCAATAACTATTTCTTTAACTTTTCCCCCCATTATAAATGAAGAGGTTTAAAGCTCAGTAAATAAACACTGAAATTGTAAAAAAGTAATTTATAACGCTCTTTTACAAATTTTTTTTAAGTTAAAGTTTATAGAAAAAGCCCTTCTTTGTTTATTATGTTAAAAAATATGGGATTTTTCTAAAATAATTTTGTAGCCTCTTTCAAAAATAAAAATATTTTGTTAACCACTATCATGGATAGTGGGGAATTTAGTAGTGATTGTTACGCGTACTACTGAAATGTTCATAAACACTTTGTCATAAGTGTTTGATTTAATGAATTGTTTTTATAACAGTGGTTTTGCTAACTGATATAAAATAGAAATGCTCCTTATGATTCGTGAAGGAGCAAAGTGAGGGATCTAAAATGCGCGTATTATTAATTGAAGATGATAGAGCAGTTACTCAAAGCATTGAGTTGATGTTAAAGTCGGCTAACTTTAATGTTTATATCACTGATCTGGGTGAAGAAGGTATCGATTTAGGAAAACTCTATGATTATGATATCATTTTGCTTGATCTGAATTTGCCTGACATGTCAGGGTATGATGTCTTGCGGACTCTAAGGTTGGCAAAAATAAAAACTCCTGTCTTAATCCTTTCTGGTATGAATGCCATTGAAGACAAGGTTCGTGGTTTTGGCTTTGGAGCAGACGACTATATGACGAAGCCTTTTCATAAAGATGAGCTCATTGCACGTATCCATGCAGTTGTTCGTCGTTCTAAAGGACATGCACAATCGGTTATTGTTACCGGAGATCTCACCGTTAACCTTGACACAAAAACTGTCGAAGTTGCAGGGCGCCCTGTTCATTTAACCGGTAAAGAGTACCAAATGTTAGAGCTTCTCTCTTTACGCAAAGGTACCACCCTTACCAAGGAAATGTTTCTCAATCATCTCTATGGTGGAATGGATGAACCAGAACTAAAGATTATCGATGTTTTTATCTGTAAATTGCGGAAAAAATTGGAAGCAGTCTCTTCTAGTGTAAATTACATTGATACAGTTTGGGGACGTGGTTATGTATTACGTGATCCAGTTGAAGAGAACGTACGAAAAACCGCTTAAGCAGTGAACATGCACATTGTAAAATCTCGGAGTCTAGCGGGCCGAGATTTTTTCCCGAGATCTTTTCTCTGTTAAAAGTAGAAAACTCGCACACCAAAAATCTCATATAGAAAGCGCTTAAAGCTTAAGAAGTAACCACACCAAATTTACACATATAACCTTATCGCTCATAAATTCAATCGAAGCCACTTTTCCCAACACAGCTTAAGCGCTTCTCTCTTATTCAAAGCTTTTTTATACTTTCTAAAACAATACAACCATCACTTTCATCAATATTTATTTTCATCTCTGTCATCTGAGCAAGTAACATTGTGTAATAAAATTGGATGACATGTGCATCAACAAGCTCTTCTTGAACTTCTCCACGGAATAACGCAAGAAAATGAGGGGGTATACGGAGAGTTCTACCGAAAACCTCAAATCGAAAAGAACGTTTATTTTCTTCTTGCAAAATCATAACAACAATTTCACCACCACGAGAAACTGTTGCATTTGCAATCAATAATAAATTAAGCAAAAGTTTAACTTCATCTTTTTCTAACAATAAAGAAGAAGCTTGCCATTTTAATGTTGCTTTTTCTTCTTTCATATATTGTTGAGCAACCTGCTCTGCAGCCCGTGTATCTATTTGTCCTCCACTTGCACCAGCAAAACCAAAAGCCAATCGCGCAAATTGTAGACGTGCAGCAGCACTTGCAACGGATAAACGCACCAATTGTAAAGCATCTTCTTCAGCTCCTCCTTCATCATAAAGCTCCATTGCATTTTGAATAGCCCCCACAGGTGAAATCAAATCATGGCAAATACGACTACAAAGCAAAGCAGCAAGATCCATAGGCTTCAAAGAAATATCTAACGTCATAATGATTGAAAACTCCTAGATTCAAAAAAACAAACTTTATTTTAAAGAAAAACTCTTAACATCTGATGCATAATAGGAAATATTAACAATCATGCTAAAAAATCAGAAATAAATTCAAGAATTTAAATAACCTTATATCTTATTTTTTATTTGAATAGCATGAAAATTCTAATATTATCTTTTTGTTTATCACTAATAAAAGGAGAAAACTCCATGGCTCTCTCTCTGCTCAAATACTGGTACAAAAATATTATATCTTTAATCTTCCTTTTATTCATCACCATAAACACCACACATGCTCAACTAAAACCAATAGAGCAAAACGAGCCTCATTATTCACTCCAAGAAATTATTGATTCTGGTCATATTTTTTTTGGAAAAACAGCCAGTGGTTTGGCTGTTGCAATTCAAAATATTTTTTCAAAATACGGTTATCCCAATGCCTATATTTTAGGAGAAGAAGCTTCTGGTGCCTTTTTCGCTGGATTAACCTATGGCGAAGGAAGGGTTTTTACCAAAAGCTATGGTCAACATAAAGTTTTTTGGCAAGGTCCCTCAGTAGGATGGGATTTTGGCGGCCAAGGCTCCCGTTTAATGATCTTAGTTTACAATCTTAATGGCATAAATAATTTATGGAGACGCTATGGTGGTATTTCAGGTTCGGCCTATTTAATTGCAGGTGTTGGTTTTCATGTCCTAAAATACCATAATACCTTGTTAATCCCAATACGCACAGGAGTCGGCGCACGCCTTGGTATCAATGTAGGATATTTAAAATTAACACCTAAACCGACATGGAATCCGTTTTAAACGTATTCTTATTTGAAAAGGGGTATTATGCTTATTCAATCATTTCTTTTTTTTATACTCGGAGTTGCTTTCACTTCTTGGTTACTGGTGCTTTTATCTCCTTTTATTTGGCGGAAAGCCGTTCATTTTGCGTATAAAGATGTTTGTGCGAAAATGCCATTATCACTCGCGGAAATAGAAGCAAATCACGATTTTCTTCGTGCACAACATGCTGTAGAATTAGCAAACAACCAACAAAAGTATGAATTTTTGCAAAAAAAATATGCCCAACAAAAAATACAACTGAGCCAAGTAACAGAACAATTTTATCGGCTATGCCTCCCCACAAAAGATACTCTCACCAAAGAAGCGATAGCAATCAAACAAAATATCGCCACACTACACACTTTCAAAGGAAAGAAAAATGATGCGTGAAAAAATCGCACTCTATCAGCAACGCTTACAAAAAATCCAAACTCATGAGCTTGACCCGACTGCTAACCACCAATTGCTGGAAGAACTCCGTGAAGAAACAAAAGAACTTGCAGCAACATTGGCAGCTCAAATAGCGCTACAAGAGGGGAATACATCACCCATCAACACATTGATTCAAAAATCAAAAAACAAAAATGACCTAGCCTCACGTATTCGCAAAAAAATAACTTTTCTCTCCCAAAGCCCTGTTAAATAAGTTATCTTTTAAAACACCTTAAATGAAGAGTAAAATCAACAAAGGTTCATTGTAACTTTCATACCCCAAATCCTTTTTATTAAACGTGACTTTTCTGCTAAGCTAAAGGACAAAGTTTCTTAGCCCATACCGTTCTGTTAAAAAATATCTTCTTGTCTAGCAGATTCACTTGCTAATCATATCTCCGCTCTAAAGAACAACATTTCATAGGTTCTAGAAAGCAAATAATACCAAAGACATTGGTCACATACTCTAACAAAAAATACCTTCTAAGATGGATCACCAATAGAGATTTGACCATAATTTTAAGGATAAAAATACGCTCTCAAGAGTGATAAAAATCTCTTATTTTTTTGATAATCATATCCTGATCCGTTTGTGTCAAGTAAGGATGCATTGGTAAACTTAAAACACACTCTCCCAAAGACTCTGAAACAGAAAGGGAATCTTTTACATAAGGGAAGTGTTTATAAGCTGGCTGTTGATGTAAAGGAGTTTTATAATAAATCATTGTAGGGATAGAATTTTTTTGTAAAAAATCTTTTAATTTATCCCGTTCTTTTACCTTAATCGTATATTGTGCATAAGCAGAACGAATATTTTCTCCTATTTCTGGAACTGTAACAATATCTCTTAAGCCATTGGAATAGCGTTGAGCAATTTCTACACGCTTTTCCATTTCATCTTCAAAGATCACAAACTTTTCTAGTAAAATTGCAGCCTGAATGCTATCTAGGCGCGAATTCATACCAATACGTACATTGTCATATTGCGTTTCACCTTTACCATGAAACAAAATAGAGCGTAAAAGTTTTGCAAAATGATCATCATTGGTCATCATAGCGCCTCCATCGCCATAACATCCTAATGGTTTTGCAGGATAAAAACTTGTAGCAGCCACATCACCAAAAGCACCACACATAGTATTACCGCTTCTCCCCCCCATAGATTGAGCAGCATCTTCAATTACAAAAAGATTTTCCTTGGCAGCCACTTGAGCAATTTGCACATAGTCAGCAGAAAGCCCAAATAAATCAACAGCAATAATAGCCTTTGGCTTTAGACGTCCTTCTTTTTTTATCATTTCGATAGCGTGAGAAAGTTTTTCAACATCAATATTGAATGTATCAGGTAAAACATCGACAAAAACAGGTTCAGCCCCCACCAAAGCAACCACTTCAGCCGTTGCTGAAAATGTAAAACTAGGACAAAAAACAGCATCCCCTAGACCAATATTTTTAGCCATAAGAGGCATCTTCAAAGCATCTGTTCCATTAGCACATGCAATCACATGTTTAACGCCAAGATATTCTGCCAATTTCTCTTCAAATTCTGTTACTTTTGGCCCCAAAATATACTTACCACTAGCGACTACATGCGCAATTGCAGAATTAATTTTATCTTCAATACGCGCACGCTGCGCCCCAAGGTCGATGAATTGCATATTAACTCCATTGATCATCACAAGAATGCAAAAGCGCTACCTATCTCTTTTATCTATCATAATTGACATCAGCAGCTGTTAAAATCCGTAAAACAGCAATAGCATCATCACCATTTGTACGAGGTGATTGACGCGTTTCAATACAATGAAGGAAATGCCGTAATTCGCAAGTAAGCGGCAAGTCTTCACAAACATCAATATAATTCAGCTCATCCATGCTAAAAGCCCACTCTTGATTTTCTTTCCAAACGGCAAAATGGTGCATTGCCAATTTACGACTCCACGGTTCCATATCATCAAAAACGAGTATAGCCTTTGTTCCAACAACAGTTAAACGCCTCTCACGATAAGAACTTAAGCGTGAAGTAAAAAGATGACTACGCACACCATTTGGAAAAATCATATGAATATGAGAAAAATCAGAAATCTGATCAACGACAGCAGCCCCCTCACCGCGAATTTCGGAAGGTTCGCATCCTGTCAACGCCAAAATCATTGAGAGATCATGAGGGGCAAGATCCCATAAAGCATCACTGTGTGTGTGAAATTTTCCAAAGCCTAATCTATGAGAATAAATATATCGCACATCTCCCACATCTCCGTTTTTCACCAATTCACACATTTTTTCAAAAGCCGGATGAAAACGTAAAATATGGCCCACCATAAAAACTCGCTCATAGGCCTCAGCCTCCTGAACTTGGCGTTTAGCATCAGAAACATTCAAGGCTATTGGTTTTTCCACCAAAACATCTTTACCATTTTTAACAGCACGGAGCACATTTTGCGTATGCAATTGTGGCGGCAACGCTAATACCAACGCATCAATATCTCGATGAGTAAAAAGATCATCTGGTGTAACAACCTCTACACCATACAGTGTTGCAAAACTAGCAGCACGATCATTATCAATATCAGAAACGGCTGCTAAAGCTCCGAGAGAGTGGAGTGTCCGTATATGATTTTCACCCCAATGACCGCATCCTAAAACCGCTACACGTGGCACCATTTTCATGCCTTACCTTACTTTATCATATAAAATTACACTTTTACATATCGAGGATAATATAGAATGACAAGAGAAAAGCTTAAAAACGATGCTTGACATCTTACTATTCTACCCCTTATATCCGCAAAAGATATAATTATTGACAATTATGATTGCTTATTTTGGCGGAGTAGCTCAGTAGGTTAGAGCAGAGGAATCATAATCCTTGTGTCGGGGGTTCAAATCCCTCCTCCGCTACCATTACTTTTTTATTGTGTGTAGTTTGTCAGCAGTGTAGCTGTAGCTTGCCAGCAGGTTTTGTATATTTTGCCACTAGGTTTTGTACCAATTTATTTTTTCTCAAAGAGTTTTAAAGATGTTCTCAAAGGGTCTTCAAATGCCTTTCAAAGGGTATTTAAAGCTCTCTTTAACGCATTTTTCTGCTCCTATTTTTCCAGATCACTAAAGCATGTAAAATCGGATTGAAAGGCAAGGGGGACGATTCCTGTCGGACCATGGCGTTGTTTTGCTATAATAACCTCGGCTTTACCCTTGGCTTGCTCCATTGCATCTTGCCATTTGCTATACTCAGCAGTGCCTTCTTTTGGTTCTTCATTTTTGAGATAATATTCTTCACGATAAACGAACAGAACAATGTCGGCATCTTGCTCGATTGAACCAGATTCACGTAAATCAGAGAGTTGCGGACGTTTATCGGTTCGGTTTTCAACTTGGCGCGAAAGTTGTGACAGAGCAATGATGGGAATATTGAGTTCTTTTGCAAGTGCTTTTAATCCGGTGGTAATGGCTGTAATTTCTTGAACGCGGTTTTCTAATGAACGCTTTGAACCGCTTGTCATGAGTTGGATATAATCGATAATCAAGACATCTAGACCATGTTGTCGTTTGAGACGCCTTGCACGGGCGGACAATTGTGCTAGGGATACACCACCCGTTTGATCAATATAAAGAGGGATTGTTTGTAAGGAACGCATTGCGTGAATAATTTTTGCAAATTGCTCTTCTGAGATATTACCACGGCGCATATCAGAAGAAGAAACCTTTATTTGCTCTGAGATAATACGAGTTGCAAGCTGTTCAGATGACATTTCAAGTGAGAAGAAACCTACAATACCCCCTTCATTTTCTTGGCTGTTATCATGACGCTTGCAAGCATTGGCAATATTAAAAGCAATATTGGTCGCCAGTGAGGTTTTCCCCATTCCAGGGCGTCCAGCTATGATAATCAAATCGGATGGCTGTAGCCCTCCCATTTTCTCATCAAGGGTTTTGATATGGGTAGCTATCCCAGAAAGCTGTGAGGAACGCTTTTTTGCAGCGCTTGCCATGTTAAGTGCTTTTGCAATGGCTGTATCAAAGTTTTCAAAATCACCCCCATATTTTCCTTTTTCGGCGAGCTCAAATAACTGATTTTCAATCGTTTCAATTTGTTGGGTAGGCGTGAGCTCTACAGGAGCATCAAAAGCTGTATTGGCAACTTCATTGCCAAGATTAATCAAAGACCGGCGGATAAAAAGATCGTAAATAACGCGTCCATAATCTTCAGTGTTAATAATAGTGACTGCCTCTGTGGCTAAGCGAACAACATACTGGTATACAGTAATATCTCCAACTTTTTCTTCCATTTGGATATAGGGCTTGATTGTAATGGGGTTTGCAAGATGACCCTTTTGAATAATTTGTAAGACAATCTCAAAGATCTTTTGATGTAGCCTTTCAAAAAAATGTTCTGCTTTGAGAAAGTCTGAAACGCGATCGAGTGCATTATTATTAATCAGGATTGCTCCAAGCAATGCCTGTTCCGCTTCAATATTATGGGGAAGTTGACGAAAAGAAGAAGCAAAGTTATCTCTTGGATTTTCTGTTTTTAGCATGTTCAGTGTTCTCATTGCTTTCTTTTCCCTTGTTTGGTGCCTCAAAGGTGATTTCTGTGGTGTATCCGCTTTGTTTTTCATAGCAGTGGGTGACAGTGGAAGCTTTCCATGGCCCATTGATTTGCCCACGAAACCCTTGCAATAAAAGAGGTTGATCCGCCATGATTTCAGGGCGTCCCTCAAGGGTCAAAGAACCACTGCCTACAGCACGACACAACCTGTC